>JAFRGU010000070.1 GCA_017433675.1 Clostridia bacterium | reverse complement strand
GGACGCAGGGTATACGGATATGGAGGGGACTTCGACGACCGCCCCAACGACGGCGACTTCAGCGGAAATGGCATCTGCTTTGGCAACGGGGAACCAACGCCGAAAATGCAGGAGGTCAAGTACAACTACAGGAATATTGAGGCGGAGGTCAGCCGGGAAGGTATTCTGCTCCGGAACCGCCACATGTTCCGCAATACCCGTGATTTCGAGTGCATTGTGATCCTTGAGAAAGAAGGTCAGGAAATTCGACGGGCAGTCATGGACACGGATGTGGAACCTCTCAGTGAAAAAGCATATGGGATTCCATTTGTTCTCCCGGAGAAACCGGGTGAATACGCCATGACCGTCTCCTTCCGGCTGAAGGAAGGCACACCCTGGGGGGGATCCGGGATATGAAATTGCTTTCGGACAGGGAATCTGGAAAACTGCCGGGGAAAAGAAGAACGGCCCGGTACACGCACCGCTGCGTGTTGTCCGGGGATACCGGAATGTCGGCCTTTTCGGAGACGGCTTTACTGCATTGTATTCTCTTCAGCGCGGGATGCTGATCTCCTACACGGTTTGCGGGCGGGAGATGCTGAAGACACCTCCCAGGCCTGTATTCTGGAGGGCGCCTATCGATAACGACAACGGTAATGGCATGCCGGCCCGCTACGCTCAATGGAAGATTGCGGATCTGTACGCTGCGCCGCTGGATACGCGGATGCAGCAGCCGGAGGGCAGCCGGGATCCCATGACCCTAAACGGAGACGGCAGCGTCAGCTTCTGGAATGAATGGATCCTGCCAGGGGTACCGGAGGCACGATGCGGGCTGCTGACCACTGTCCACCCTGGAGGGCAGACGGAGAACCGGCTGGAGTATGACCCGGTGGCGGAGAAGGGTGATATGCCGCTGTTTGGCATCGGATTCAGGATGGATGCTGAGTATGACAGGATCCGGTATTATGGTCTTGGGCCGGCAGAAAACTACGTGGACCGGAAGGAGGGTGCCCGGCTGGGTATCTTCAGCACAACTGCGGAAGAAAACATGACCCCCTATCTTTATCCCCAGGAATGCGGAAACCGTACCGGCGTCCGCTGGGCGGAGGTTACAGACTTCCGGGGGCGCGGGCTGCGGTTCCGGGGCGAAAACATGGAATTCAACGCTTTGCCGTGGACAGCCCATGAAATCGAGAATGCCATGCATGGAAACGAGCTGCCGAACCGGCTGTATACTGTGATCCGGGCGGCGAAGATGCAAATGGGTGTCGGGGGCGACAACAGCTGGGGCGCCCGAACACATGACGAATACCTGATCGATATCCGGGAGAAGCTGTCTTTTTCATTCAGCTTTGAACCGGTGATCTGAATAAAAGAGCTGCCTCTTTATGATCGGCCGGATCATTCTGAGGCAGCTCCTTTTTCAGACAGAATGCTGAAAAACAATATAGTCAGTGCCGGAGTTTCGCGGGAAATCAGTGGACGTATTTCCTCATCATATAGCCTGTGGCATTGGCCCACCGGATGATGTACCAGTCGCCGGATTCTCCAATCACGTCGACAGAGGTCCAGGGCTCAAGCTGGGCAATCCGGTCGGAGTTCACGTCCGCACGGACACGCATGTTGACCTTTTTGCCGTTCAGACTGTAAACCTTACCGGAAAAAGATTTGAAGGCACCGGGCTTCTTAGGCTCCGTGCCGGGCTTATACCGGGAAAGGAATTTGCTCTGCACGTAGACTGTAAAGCCATTATACTTCACGGCGGACCAGCCTTTACTGGTGGAGAGCAGGTCGACTTTGGTGCCGGGTTCCACCTGAGTCCCCACGCCATACCCCAAGCCGGGACCAGTGCGAAGATTAACCTTTTTTCCGTTCGGGGAGGTGATATACCGGGTCATGGTGCTGGCGATGACACCGCCTGAAGCACCCTTTGGGGGAGTATCCGTCAGGTATTTTCCCATGATCCAGCCGGAAACAGGGCTGGAGATGCGACACCATTGTCCATCGATGGATTCAACGGTAACTTTGGTTCCGGGCTTCAGCTCGGCATCCACAGTCCATCCCTTTCCCGGCCCCTGGCGGACATTGACCGTTCGACCGGTAGGATTCCGGACATATTCAGTATGGGTAACGGCAGATGCTGTTGATACCGGCGCGGCGGACACCACCAGCACCAGGATCAGCAAAATCATCAGAAATGAATGCTTTTTCATTTTGATAACCTCCGTTCAGCAATCGATCGGGAGGATCAGACGAAGCAACAGGCCGGATCATCCTTCCACGATATTATACGATGGACTCAAGACAGATAGATGGATAATTCATAAAGATAACCTTACAGGTTGGGGAAAGATTATTTACAAAACGATGGAGAAAATATTTCTTTCTTCCCGGATTGCATGGCAAAGCGCCTGAAGCGTATAATCAAAGGGATGAAGACACGAACGAAAGGAATTGCGGATGGGAATGCCTGAAGGATTTGATAATGTGGTGAATATCGCAGTTCTTTCGGACAGCCATGGGTTCCTTCGCCGGGAGGTGGTGGCAGAGATCCAGGACTGCACACACATCCTTCATGCAGGCGATATTATCCGGGAAACCGATCTGGATGAACTCCGACTCTATGGTTTCATTTATGCAGTGAGAGGCAATAATGATCTGTGGCAGGATGGTCTGCGGGATCTGGCCGGAATTCTTCGGTTTGAGATCGGAGGCGTTCGCTTTCTGATGGTACATGACCGATGGGATGTCCCCCGAAATCTGGCGGGAGTTCAGGCGGTGATTTTCGGACATACGCATCAATACAGCGAGGAATGGAGAGACGGACAGCTCTGGCTGAATCCCGGAAGCTGCGGCAGATCCCGGTTCGGCGGCGCCGTGACGATGGCAAAAATCCAAGTTCAGAGCGGGAAAATCCTTTCGGTCCGACGAATCAGTTTTAAAGGATAAAACACGGAGTTCCTTCTCAAAAATCGATATGGAGATGTTCCGGCATGCACAGAAAAGATACGGCGCAGAACTCAGAGAAACAGGAACTCTCCCTGAATCATGTCAGAGAAGGAATCATAAAATCAGGACAGAGATGTTCAGAAAGAGGGTAAGATGGAGCGGAACAATCCAGTATATCAGACTTATCTTGATATTCTTCACCGGGAACTTGTTCCCGCCATGGGATGTACGGAACCCATCGCAATTGCCTACTGTGCGGCTGTCGCAAGGTCTGTACTGGCGGCAATCCCTGAAAAAATGACCGTCGAAGCGAGCGGAAATATTATCAAGAATGTCAAGAGCGTCGTTGTGCCAAACACGGGTGGATTGCGGGGAATACAGGCAGCCGCGTGCATCGGTGCACTCGGCGGAGATGAGCACGCCGGCCTGGAAGTGATCAGTCATGTTTCAGAGGAAACAAAGACTTCTCTAAAAATGTATATGGAGCATACTCCGGTGAAGGTTCAGCCCTTCGTCTCGGACGAGCTTCTGGATCTGATTATCACCGTTTACAGCGGTCAGGATCAGGTGAAGGTCCGGATCGCAGGGGAGCATACTCATATCGTCCTGGTTGAACGAAACGGAGAAATCATTCTGAAAGCGGATCCGGAGGCCGCTCACGCAGCGGAGACGAACGAACCGGACTATACACTGCTGACAGTGGAAAGGATCTGTGATTTCGCGAACACATGCGAACTGGAGGATATACAGCCTGTACTGGACAGGCAGATCGCATGCAATACCGCGATTGCTGAGGAGGGACTGCAGAAGGAGTATGGTGCGAACATCGGCAAAGTGCTGCTGAAAACCGGAAACGATGTTCGAACCCGAGCCAAGGCCTGGGCAGCAGCAGGATCGGATGCCCGGATGAATGGATCAGAAAAGCCAGTTGTCATCTGCTCCGGCAGCGGGAATCAGGGACTGACGGTATCGCTTCCCGTTATTGTTTATGCCAGGGAGCTGCATGTGGAGCAGGAAAAACTCTATCGTGCGCTGCTGGTTTCCAATCTTATCACCCTGCATGCCAAGACCGGTATCGGCCGGTTGTCGGCGTACTGCGGTGCGGTCAGCGCGGGTGCGGGTGCCGGGGCGGGGATTGCCTATCTGTATGGCGGGGATGAACGTGACATCGCGCATACAATTGTAAATGCTCTTGCCATTACAAGCGGCATCGTGTGCGATGGGGCAAAATCCTCCTGTGCAGCCAAGATCGCCATGGCTGTGGAAACCGGGATCTTCGGATATGAAATGTTCCGTAACGGCCAGCAGTTTTACGGTGGAGACGGGCTGGTGGTCAAGGGTGTTGAGAATTCCATAGCTGCTTTCGGCCGCCTTGCCCGGATAGGGATGATGGAAACTGATCATGAGATCATCCGGATGATGACTGAATCGCATTGAAGGGTCAGTTTCCCTGATCGGGAACAAAAAACGAAAGGGAGAAATCAAAAATGAAGAAATGGCTGGTTCTGTGCTTATGCTTCTGTCTGCTGATGACGGGTGCTGCTTTCGGTGAAGCTGTGAACGGCGTGGTAGTGAACAATCACTTTTCACTGCAGTTTGAAGTGAATGAGAAGAAGTCCGACCTGATCCTGATTGCAGAAGGATATAAGCATAATACCCGGGTTCCCACTCCGCTCAGGGTGGAAGCAGGGAGAACGGTGACGATCCGTCCTGCGAAAGGTGAAAGTGCTGTTTTACGGGGCCGAATCGACATCGAAGGCGAAGGTACCGTGATCTTTGAGGGGATTCGTATCGTTGCACCGGCCGGCAGCATTGGGCTGCGGATCGGAGGCGGCGCCCATGTCCGGATTGACAGCGTTACCGGGGGAGAAGCCAGGGGCAATGACGGGAATACCGCTGTTATTATCAGGGATTCCGAACTGGAAATCGGATTCGCTGCCGGATCCGACGGAAAGAGTGGTATGGGCGGCGACGGGGTTTATGCCTTTGGACATTCCGTTGTCCAGATCCGTGAAGCCCGGGGCGGAAATGCTCCGAAAGGAGTCGGCGGCGCCGGGGTTGTCGTTTTCGGTGGGGCTGAGGTAACAGTGACCGGCAGCGCCACAGGAGGCGACGGCCTTTACGGGGCAGGAAAAGGCGTGCTGGTCGGCCTGAATGCCAGCGCAGCCGGTGAGGGGGATCAGAGGGACGGAGCGCAGCTGGAGAGTAAAAAAGCGGTCGATCCGGATGATATTTCTACCCGGGCGCTGCTGGAGAACGCCCTTCGAAATGGCAAGACGGAGATCCGGCTAAATCCGAAATTTAAGGGCGAGACCCGCATGGATCCCTATATGTATGCGTTTACACCTGCCGGTGGAACGATTCGGGTTATCGGGAACCCGGAGGGAAAACATCCGAATCTTGGCTGCCAGTTTACCATCTGTACCGGAGAATGGATTTTTGACGGCGTGGACAACACTGTACAGTACACAAACTATGATCCCTGCCTGCAGGTTCTTGGGGACGGAAAGGTGATCTGGAACGGAAATCTGACCGGGAACGGGCGTGCCTGTGGCCTTTATGCCGGTGAAGATGCGGAAGCAGTCGTTACGGGAGATATTCAAAGTGCGAATACGGGTGCTTTTATCTTTGGAAGCGCCCGGGCAGTCATCAATGGAAATGTTACCAGCGGCGGAAAGAACGAATCAGGTCTGGAAACAGGGGGGCATGGTGACCTGACCATGAACGGAGATGTTTCCACCACCCGCGATGCCTATGCGCTCACCGCCCGGGGCGGTAAGATCAACATGACCGGCACGGTACGGGGAAAAGCCAACCGCAGTTATCCTACCATCTATATCAGCGCCGGTGAAATCCGGCTGCAGGGTGACGTGCTTTCCGACGGCACTGCTCACGCAATCCATAACCAGGGCGGCGATATCCTGATTGAAGGGAATGTCAGCAGCGGAGCGACGAAGAAAGTACCCATTCGGATGACCAAAGGAGCGGGAAATGTTACCATCCATGGCAACGTGACGGTGAAAACAGCAGCGGCTGAGATCAACGGAGGTATCCTGACCATCGACGGGAATCTGATTTTGAAAGCAAAACTGAAAAAAGGCAGTGCGTACAATACCAGCGGAGATGGACAGGTTATCGTGACGGGAGAGGAGAGAATCGAAGCGCAGTAAGATCAAAACGGCTTGCCGAAAAATCCGGCTTTGTGTATGATCATACTGAGGAACTGGTTCGGCCATGGGATGAATCACGTAAAACAGTTGATTCCTGTTTCCTGACCCGGGAAAAGTACTTTCAGATTTATCCGGAATCAATTCATGAATTCATGAAACAGGGAGAATGAACCCAATGGACTCAATTCAAAGAAAACCCGGCCAATGGCGATATGTACTTTGTGTTTTTCTGGCCTCTGTCTGTTTCAGTACAGGCGGACTGTTCATCAAGATGATTCCATGGTCGGCTCTGGCGATCAACGGAGCCAGAAATCTGATCGGGTCCATGATAATTGGCTTTTATCTGCTCGTGACGCGACGGAGAATTGTATTCAACCGGACAGTCCTGATGGGAGCTTTGTCCATGATCGGCGTGACGACGCTCTTTGCAGTTTCGAACAAGCTCACAACTGCTGCAAACGCCATTGTTCTGCAGTTTACAGCGCCGGCTTTTGTTATCCTGTTCATGGCGCTGCTTTACGGCCAGAAGCCGGGTAAACTGGATGTTCTGACCTGCTTCACAGTTCTTTTCGGGGTTGTATTATTCTTTATCGACGGAATACAGGCGGGTAACCTTCTGGGAAATATCACTGCGATTCTGTCCGGAATCTGCTACGCCGGAGTATTCATGATGAACACTGGAAAAAATGCGGATGCGATTTCCTCCTGCTTTCTTGGCCAGCTGACGGCCGGGCTGATTCTGATTCCGCTTTGCTTCCTGGAAAAAAATTTTACAGCACCCACACTCACTGCAATTATCGTGCTTGGTATTGTTCAGGTTGGCGGCGCTTATATTCTGTTTTCCATCGGAATTCAGCATACGGCTCCGGTGACTGCCAGTCTGATTGCGGGCATGGAACCCATTCTGAACCCGCTTCTTGTGGCGGCTTTTTATGGGGAAAAGGTTTCTGCCCTGTCCATTATTGGCTCTGCGATTGTCGTTTTTTCCATTGTTTCGTATAATATTCGGCTGGCCGGCAGAGGACAGCGCACATCGGCAGGAGAACCGGAATTCTGAAAGATGATTTCAATTAATCCATACCATTGACGGGTTGCCGGTATTCTGCAGGGAAAAAAAGTGCTTGACAAGGTGCAGAAAGTCGTGTATTATCTATCGTGCCGTCTGAAGGACGGGGTGACGCGGGGTGGAGCAGTTTGGCAGCTCGTCGGGCTCATAACCCGGAGGTCGTGGGTTCAAGTCCCACCCCCGCAACCATTTGGCTCAGTAGCTCAGCTGGCTAGAGCATTCGGTTCATACCCGGAGTGTCATAGGTTCGAGTCCTATCTGAGCCACTACCCGGAAGCCTAAAAAAAATAAAGGCTCCCGGGTTTTTCTTTATTTTCATCGCGAGGGACAAAAACAGGTAAAAAATGGATATTCAGAAGTGCAAATCAGGTGCAGAAAACCGAAAGTGCTTTACCCGTGTCCGGATAAAGCGCCTGCGATGAAATCAAAAGATGGCTCAAGGGAATACGAACGCCGTGAATAAAAGAAAAATATCTTTATTAAGGAAGAGGTATGAAAATGGCTGAAATGAAATGGACGAGGGAACCGCTTGAATACCGGATTGAACCTGACAGAATTGAGATCACAACCGCGCCTCATACAGATCTCTGGCAGCGGACATACTATCATTTCCGGAATGATAACGCACCGGTGCTTCAGTACGAAACGGAAGAGAAATACTTCTCATTCATTGTAAAAACGGATTTCACTGAGAGCCATCACCGCTTTGACCAATGCGGTATTGTGATGTACCTGGACGCTGAAAACTGGCTGAAGGGTTCAGTGGAATATGAGAATGAATCTTTCCAGCATCTGGGGTCAGTCGTAACAAATCACGGTTATTCCGATTGGGCTACAACGGCGATTCCGGCGGAAATTAAGACGATGTGGTACCGGTTCAGCCGCAGGGAGGACGATTATTGCATCGAATGTTCCCATGACGGCAAAACCTTTACCCAGATGCGCATCTGCCATATGTGGGAAGGCGCGGATAAAATCCGTTTCGGGATCTATGCGTGCAGTCCGGAAGAATCCAGTTTCAAGGCCGTATTTACAGATATGAAAATTACGGCGTGTGCCTGGAAAGCTCATGACGGGCAGCAACCTGACTGAAATCTGACTATTTATCGAGGTGCTCTGCTATGAATCAGAAGGAAAGAATGCTGGCTGGGCTGCCATATAAAGCCTGGATGGATGGTTTAAGCCAGGAACGCCTGGAAAACAAAAAGAAAATCTTTGCTTTCAATCATCTCGAACCGGACAAGATTGAAGAAAAGGAAAAACTACTGAAAGAAATACTGGGGAAAACAGGGAAATATGTCAATATAGAGGCACCTTTTCACTGCGACTATGGTTATAATATTGAGGTTGGGGAAAATTTCTTTGCGAATTATAACTTCACGGTGCTTGACGTTGGGAAAGTCAGGATCGGTGCAAATGCCCAGATTGCTCCCAATGTTTCAATTTATACTGCCGGTCATCCCATCCATCCCGATTCCCGAAATTCAGGTTATGAATACGGCATCAGCATTACTATCGGAGATAATGTCTGGATTGGCGGAAATGTCTGTATCATGCCGGGAGTGACTATCGGGAACAACGTCGTTATCGGAGCGGGCAGCGTAGTGACAAAGGATGTCCCCGATAACGTGATTGCAGCAGGAAATCCGTGCAAAATAATCAGAACAATTACTGATGAAGACAGGGATTTCTATTACCGTGACCATCGATTCGATGTCGATGATTACAGATAAGTATTCTGTTTGATCAGGCGAAAATTCCGTTTGGGGATATTTCATCAGGCAGAGCTTTTTGCAACTCCGGAAGAAAAGAACGGCACCGTTTTCTCCAGGTATACAGAAAAAGGTGAATTGGATTCTGAAAAGTCAAATGGAATACGAATCAGAGCATAGGCATAACCGGCTGACCGGAATGCATCTGAATGGAGAATAACAGATGAGTACAAGAACAGAGATTATCAGCGGATTTTATGATCTGGCTGATGAAGACAGCAGACTGAGAAGAAGCAGACACGGGCAGCTGGAATATGCGGTAACCATGAAATATATTCACCGTTTTGCGCAGCCTGGATCCTGTGTGCTAGAGATCGGTGCGGGAACCGGCAGGTATTCAGTCGCATTAGCCAATGAAGGTTTCCGCGTGACTGCTGTTGAGCTGGTGGAAAGCAATTTCCGGATCCTGCAGAAAAACAGCAGCGGAACTGTGCACTTGCAGGCGATTCAGGGCGATGCAACGGATCTGAGCGGATTTGAAAATGAATCTTTTGATATAACGCTTGTGTTAGGACCGTTATATCACCTGTATGAGAAAGAGGATATTCATAAAGCAATTGACGAAGCGATTCGGGTCACGAAGAAAAGCGGGATCCTCTTCTTTGCATTCATATCTGTTTTCGGTATTATGTATGCCAATTATCTTCAGGGCAACTGGGCTTCCGGACAGGCAGAAAACTTCACAAAGGATTACAAAGTGCGGCATTTCAAGGAGCAGCTGTTTACCGGCTACGATATTGTCGAATTTGAGAAACTGTTTGAGGGAAAACCAGTGCAATGGATTGTCACCACCGGTACAGACGGTATATTGGAGCCGACGGAAGGCCGGTCAGACTTCGAAATATCAGATCAGGATTTCATGGAATTTGTGGATTGGTATCTTGCGTTTTCAGAAAAACGGGAGCTTCTGGGCCATTGTAATCATCTTTTGTATGTATGCCGGAGAATAGGATAAATCCCATTTATCATTGTAAATGACAGCACACTTGCGGGTTAGCAGGATTTGCGGTAAAATATTCACGGAATCATTCTGTGCATGTTTATAAATCCAGGCAGGGAACTGACACGGAAATACCGGAAGCTCGTCTTTTTCCTCTTTTCCAGCTTTGACGGGAAGAGGAGCGCAGGAACGGAAACCGGCTTTTCCTTTCTATCGGTTATCTATCAAAGGAGACAGGATCATGAAAGTCACTGTATGTATTGGCTCCTCCTGCCATATCAAAGGCTCCCGTCCCGTGGTGGAGAAGCTGCAGGAGCTGATTGCTCAGGAAAACCTCAACGACAAAATTGAACTGAGCGGCACCTTCTGTATGGGGAAATGCCAGCAGGGCGTGGGCGTCACAGTGGACGGAACCTTTTTTTCCGTATCACCGGGAACTGTTTCCTCATTTTTCGAAAAAGAAATGAAAGCAAGTGTGTAAGCAATGCAGAACTGTCTGACACTGAAGAAATCCAATTGCAAAAACTGCTACAAGTGTATCCGTCACTGCCCGGTGAAGTCCATCCGCTTCTCCGGCAATCAGGCCCATATTATCGGGACGAATGCATTCTGTGCGGCCATTGCTTTGTGGTCTGCCCCCAGAATGCCAAGGCAATTGTGGACGAAACCGAGAAAGCCAGGGTCCTGATCCAGAGCGGAGATCCGGTGGTAGTCTCTCTGGCCCCATCCTTCGTGGCGAACTATGAGGGTGTGGGGATCGAAGCCATGCGGGAAGCGCTGAAAAAACTTGGCTTTTACGACGTGGAGGAAACCGCCCTGGGAGCAACCATGGTCAAAAGGGAGTACGACCGCATTCTGATGGAAGAGAACCGCGACGTGGTGATCTCTTCCTGCTGCCATTCTGTCAATCTTCTGATTCAGAAATATTTCCCCCGGGTGCTTCCATACCTGGCGGATGTACTTTCGCCCATGCAGGCGCACTGCGAGGATATCAAGCGGCGCATCCCCAAGGCCAGAACTGTGTTCATCGGTCCCTGCGTGGCCAAGAAGGATGAAGCAGAATACTATGAAGGCACTGTGGATGCGGTGCTGACCTATGAAGAGCTGACCGGCTGGCTGAAAAAAGAGGGGGTGGAGCTCCGGCGGGAAAAACAACCGGATGCGTACAGCCTGGCCCGCTTTTTCCCGACCACGGGCGGCATCCTGAAAACTATGGCGCAGGACGCGCCGGGATTTACCTATATGGCGCTGGACGGGGTGGAAAACTGCATTGCAGCCCTCCGGGAAATCGAGCAGGGAAGTATTCATCATTGTTTTATTGAAATGAGCGCCTGTGTGGGCAGCTGCGCCGGCGGTCCGGTGATGGAGAAGTACGGGCACAGCCCGCTGAAGGACTATCTGGCGGTCTCTCAGTACGCAGGAAATCGGGATTTCCCCATTGAACAGCCGGAAATCCGGCAGCTGCGCAAGCACTTCGAGCCCATCGACCAGCGGGCCTCGATGCCCAGCGAAACCGAAATTCGGGATATCCTGCGGGAGATGGGCAAGTTCAAGCCCAGTCAGGAGCTGAACTGCGGTTCCTGCGGATATAACACCTGCCGGGAGAAGGCCATCGCCATCTACCAGGGCAAGGCAGAGATCTCGATGTGCCTGCCCTATCTGATGGAGAAGGCGGAAAACGTCAACGACACCATCGCCCGCAACAGCCCCAACGGCATCATCATGCTCAATGACCAGCTTGAGGTGCAGCAGATCAACCCTGCCGCACTGAAAATCCTCAACCTGCGGTCGGACAGCGCTGTCCTGGGCGACCAGGTGGTCCGCATCCTGGATCCCACCCCCTTCCTGAAGGTGAAGAACACCGGCCGCGGCATCTTCCACGAGTGCTCCTATCTGGCAGAATACGGCTGCACGGTTCAGCAGACCATCGTGCCTGCTGAGGGCGGACGGATGCTGCTGTGCATCATGCGCGACGTCAGTGACGAGGAGGAAACCCGCCGCCAGCGGGAGGAGATCAGCCGCCAGACCGTGGAGGTGGCCGATAAGGTGGTGGACAAGCAGATGCGCATCGTGCAGGAGATTGCCAGCCTGCTGGGGGAAACTGCCGCTGAAACCAAAATCGCCCTGTCCAAGCTGAAGGAGTCCATTACCAATGAATGATTTAACATGCGATATCGGATATAAAAGCATCAACCATGCGGGCGAACAGCTGTGCGGCGATCAATGTGGAGGTGGTGGAGCAGGAGGACGGCTTCACGGTGATCGTATTGGCGGATGGCCTTGGCAGCGGTGTCAAGGCCAGCATCCTGTCCACCCTCACCAGCAAGATCATCTCTACCATGCTGGCCGCCGGGCTGTCCATCGAGAAATGCGTGGAAACCATTGCCGCCACGCTGCCGGTGGATTCCATGCGCGGTGTGGCCTATTCCACTTTTACCATCATTCGCCTGATCCGTAACCAGACCGCTGAGCTGATCCAGTATGACAATCCCCAGGTGATCGTGCTGCGGAACGGAGAAAACTGGGAGTATCCCCGTACAGAAACTACCATCGGCGGAAAACAGATCTTCCGCTCACTGATTCGCCTCCAGGAGGACGACGTCTTCATTGCCATGAGCGACGGCTGTCCCCACGCTGGCATCGGTATCGCCTATAACTTCGGCTGGAAGCGGGAGGACATCATCACCTTCATGGAGGCCATGAGCCTGTGCGGATACACCGCCAAGAACCTCTCCACCCTGCTGGTGGACGAGTGCAACAAGCTCTATGGCGGCGAACCGGGGGACGACGCTACCTCCTGTGTGGTGCGCGTCCGTAAACGGGTGCCCATGAACATGCTTTTCGGCCCGCCCAGCAACCGGGACGACGGCAGCCGGATGATGAGCCTGTTTTTTGCCAAGGAAGGCAAGCATATCATCTGCGGCGGAACCACTTCCTCCATTGCCGCAAAATGGCTGAACAGGCCCCTGCGTGCCTCCCTGGATTTCACGGGCGGCATTCCGCCCATTGCGTATCTGGAGGGTGTCGACCTTGTCACGGAGGGCGTGATCACGGTGAACCGCGTCGTGGAATACGCCAAGGATTACATCGGTGAGAACAAGCAATACGAAGCCTGGAGCAATGGGAAGGACGGGGCGTCTCTCATCAGCCGCCTGCTGTTTGAGGAAGCCACCGACATCAACTTCTATGTAGGAAAAGCCATTAATCCGGCTCATCAGAATCCTAACCTGCCCATCAATTTCAATATCAAGATGAATCTGGTGCAGGAATTATCGGAGGCACTCAAAAAAATGGGAAAGCGAATCAAGGTCAGCTATTTCTGAGATCACGGATCTGTATCCGGATCGGAATGAGCGGAAAATCGGAACTGATGGAGTATTTCGAAAAACAGGAAAAGAGGTAAAAAATCATGCTGCTGCTAAAAGCTGAAAAGCATAACTGGGGACTTGTCGGTCCAGGAACATGGGAGAAAATCAAGTGGAAAATCGAGGATACCGGATGGTATCAGTATACAAAAACATATCGTTCCGGGGATGACGGAATTGCGGAAATTCCCCGGCTTACGGTGGAAGGACAGCTTTCTTCCGGACAGATGGAAACGCTTTCGGATCTTCTGGGGCAGGAATGGAACAGTGACAGAACGGATGCATGTGACGGTACCGCCTGGGAATTCAAGCTGTATGATCATGATACCGTGATCAAGCACCGGCCGCTGGATTATATCTACGATATTGAGCCATATGAATCTCTTGCCGCTCTTTTGCAGGAGACGGAAGAGGAATGAGGAATATGAATTCCGCTCAGAACCGGATTCCCCTCTTGTTTGAAGATTCATCGGGTATGGAGGAACAGCGACGTGTGGAAATGCCCGAAGTGCGGCCGCACTTTTAAGAATACGAGTCAGGGCCACTACTGCGGAAAAGCTCCGGAAACGGTAGACGAGTATATCCTTGCTCAGGACGAAGAAATCCGGGACAGACTGCAAAGCATCAGATCGGTACTCACAAGAGAACTTCCGGGTGCGATCGAGAAAATTTCGTGGTCTATGCCGACTTATTGGAAAGGACACAATATCATTCACTTTGCTGCTTCGAAAAAACATATTGGACTGTATCCCGGGCCGGAGGCTGTGGAAGCGTTTTCGGAAAAGCTGGAGCAGGCTGGCTGCGCATACAGCAAAGGGTCAATCAGGATACCTTACACTGGGGAACTCCCCCTCAGTCTGGTCGCGGAGATTGCCGCCTGGTGCCGGGATACGGAGAATCACGCGTGATATAACTGTTTTCGCACAATAGGTCAGGATAGAAAAGGAAGGCCTGCTCAGTAACGGGGAGAAGCTCCGGACGAGTGCAGGGGATTTTGCTGCGCGAACCATGGATGAATTGCAATATTGACTGAAGGCCTGAAAGGGTACTGAAATGAAAAAATATCTGCTGCCGGTTATGATGCTGCTGGTTTTCGAAACAATTGCGTTTTTGCTATGGCTGACAAAGGACAACCTGTTTTACCTGTTCAATTTCAGTTACATCGGTATGGCGGTTTCCCTGGGAATCTTCCTGTACATCAGGAAGAACAGATTCGCAAGGCGGGTTGTGCAGCTGCTCGTGGGATTGTATATGCTGGTTTATCTCGGCCTGATCTGCCAAGAAAACATGCAGATCGAGGGATTCTGGTATTATCTGTTCACAGGCGTGTTTGAAGCAGCGACCATCCATTATGCCGTTGCCAAGATTTTCGGGCCGCTTCTCTTTGGCAGAGGCTGGTGTGGTTATGCCTGCTGGACAGCGATGGTCCTTGATTTCCTGCCTTACAGGGTTCCGGCCGGCCCCCGGAAAAAGATCGGATGGATCAGATACATTGCGTTTTTTGCTTCGCTGGGTTTTGTTTCCGCCCTGTTCCTGATGCAAGTGAAAAATCTGGAGCGCATTATGTTTTGGGCGTTTATTATCGGAAACGGCTTGTATTATGCCGCGGGCGTCGCGCTGGCTTTTCTGTTCAAAGACAACAGGGCTTTCTGCAAATATGTTTGCCCGGTTACGGTATTCCTGAAACCCATGTCTTATTTTTCCCTGCTTCGGGTAAAATGTGATCAGGACAAGTGCGTTTCCTGCGGCAGGTGCAGGCGCGTCTGCCCGATGGATGTGGACGTGACGGATAATTCGAGAAAAAGGAAAAACGGGACAGAGTGTATTCTTTGCATGGAATGTGTGAAAAACTGTCCGAAGAATGCATTGTAGATCATTCAGGCTTGTTCCATGCCCCGGATCATGATCATCGTGAGGCAACTGCGAGTTGCTTGTATTGCCGGATTCCCTGTATTACAATAAACCGGAAAACAGGGGAAGGAGGCATTCAGGTGAATACACAGGATGTCATTTACACGCTCAGAACACAGAAAGGGCTCTCTCAGGACGAGCTGGCTGAAAAAGTGTTTGTTACGCGCCAGGCAGTATCACGATGGGAAACGGGAGAGACTGTGCCGGGCACAGAAACGCTAAAGCTCCTTTCGAACCTTTTCAAAGTTTCCATCAACACACTGCTCGGATCCCCGCAGCAGCGGATCTGTCAGTGCTGCGGAATGCCGCTTGAGGATGAAATTCTCGGCAGAAACAGGGACGGCAGTATCAACGAGGATTACTGTCAGTGGTGCTATGCAGACGGAACATACACTTATAGCAATATGGATGACTTAATAGATATCAGCATGGGCCACATGGTCAATGAGGACATGTCCGAGGAGCAGGCCCGTTCTTATCTGAGAAAGATGCTGCCCAAGCTTGATTACTGGAAAAAATACGAGGAGCTCAGCGACGGCGGGCAGTTTGAAGCGTTCAAGAAGCAGCTGATCACTGAGATCAACGATCTCCATATTGACGGGATGCCCAGAATCGAAAAACTGAATGCGCTTGTCGGGAAATATGTTAACCTGGAATACCGGCTTCCCGGCGGAATCCGCGTGAAGTTTCTGGATGATCAGACGACCTATCTGGGAACCCAGCTGGAATCAGAGTTCGGGGGAGAAAGATGCTTTGGCGTCCTGGCCAATATGGACTTCATCCTGGTCTGCACCTATGGAAAGGATGGAGCCGATCCGGAGCTGGTTCTGTACAGGAAGAGATGACCACCTGCTGGACAATACGGAATATGGGCTGAACAGGAGGGGCATAATGAAAAAGTGGTATGACGAAGAATACGAGTTTACTGTTGAGGTGACTGGCTTTCTGCACGGGGATCATACGGAAAGATACTGCCGCAACGGTGAAGAGATCGGCGACCAGTATAAATGCACATATGGATGCCCTGTTAATCAGGACGGATATGGAATCTGTTCAAAAACCATGATGATGCTTTTTCCCCTGATGGAAGCCGTAAGGAGCGGAGGTGATCTGGAGAACCTCGGCGGCAATGGGAAATATACAAAGACGATTGTCTGCCCGGACGGATGCGTGATCTTTAAACTCACGGCTGTACCGCTGGGAAATGAAAACTTCCATAAAGGTGGATTCTATGATTATCCGGATCAGACAGTCTGATCAGTTTCCATATACAGTCAGGATGTTTATTCAATTCCAATTTTATACTGAAGATTTCCTGGCTGCAGGCAGAACCAGGCCATGATTCCATTCAGCACCGGATTGAGGGTGCTTTTTTTGTGCTGAACATGATGCTTTCCAATGGATCGGATCAGGGAAAGATGAGAAGACTCGTTGACGAATGGAGTTCAGAAGCATAAAATGAAATGGGCTGCAGCCGGGTGATTCCGAACATGCGGTACGATTTTCTGAAGCACAGGGCGGGAAAAGGGGAGTAGAGTTGGAGAAGAGACGAGTGACGATTCTGATCAGCGGGCAGCCATACAGTTTTTATTCTGATGATTCAGATGAATATATTTCCTCTCTGGAGCAAAGGGCGAATGCAGCGATGAAGCAGACCTCCAGGTTTGCAGGTCAGTCTGCTTATACGAATGCAGTTCTTTCCGTCCTTTTCCAGACCGATTCACTGCTGCGGACGGAGCAGAAAATGAAGGTCATGGCAGCAGGGAAACAGGCGGAGGAGCTAAAGGTACCGGCTTCCCGGAAAAATCCGGTAAAGGGCAAGGATCAGGAGACCGGACAGGTTTCTGTGTGGGATTTGCTGGATTAATCGTGACATTCATATCCGGACAGAAAAGAGAAGGGAAGTTATTCTTCTGCTGACGAATGCCAGTGCATAAAGACTGCCGGCTCCCGGAATAGTTGCAGCGGAAGCGGAAGATGATGAAGGCCTGCCAGACAGATTCTGAGACTTTTTCCCAGCAAGGAGATTCAAATGATTACGGACACCTTCGACAATCTTTCCCCGGCGATTATCAATCCCATCATCAAAGATGACGCTCCGGAAGTGAACGCCTGCATCATCACATTTTCCTATGAAATTGAAAAGCAGGTAGCTGAAAAATATGCCAGCGGAGAAATCGCATCGCTCTGGTGCGCATCGGGTCGGACTCCGGTCTATCTGATAGAAAGAAACGGAAAACGGTTCGCTTTTTATAAAACCTATGTCGGTGCGCCTATCACCACGGGGCTGATTGAGGACGCAACGATGGAGCTGAAATGCAATAAATTTATTCTATTTGGCGGAGCAGGATGTCTGAACAGGGAAATCGCTCATGGAAAAGTGATGGTTCCCACCGAAGCATACCGGGATGAAGGGACATCTTATCATTATGCTCCCGCAGCAGATTATATCTCCATTCCCAATGCGCACGCAGTAGAATCGTTTATGAAGGAAAATGGGATTCCATATGTTCTGGGAAAAACGTGGACGACCGATTCATTCTATCGTGAGACGAAAAATAATTTTGAAAAGCGGAAAGCGGAAGGCTGCATATCGGTGGAGATGGAATGTGCGGGTGTGCAGGCGATGTGTACCTTCAGAGGCCTGAACCTGTATCCTTTTTTTACCAGCGGTGATCTGCTGGATGCGCCGGAATGGGATGAGCGCGGCAAAGATTATCGCAACGGCGGACAGCACGATGCACGTCACTTTGATATTGCCCTGGGCCTGGCGGATTTTGTTTCGCGGTGACGGGATCCTGATTCTATCAGAACCGGACAGCGCTGTAATCAGGGGGCGATCCTGCCACATAAAATATCGGGCAGTATACTTCCGGGGATGCGCCTCCCTTTTCTCCCTCAATTACAGAGCACTGCAACAGAGAGTTCTTCTGTATCAGGTTATCTTCAGATACTCCGGTATTTCCATGTTCATCATCTTCATGGCGTCCTCAAGCCCGCTAATGATCTCATCCCGACTGAAATCCGACCGGGCCAGGAAATCATCGTCCCTGCTGTTCAGGTAATCGTAGAAGGAAAGCACCAGCGCAGCGATCTGCCGATCGTCCCAAGCAACTGTTTCGATCAGGTCAAAGAGCTTTTCTTCCGCCTGATTGATCTGCCCGCTGTCAATCATTTGCCGCAGGTAGTCATGATTTTCCCGGCAGGTTTTTTCCATCAATGAGACCAGTTCTTCCTCTTCCGCGATATTCTTACCAAAGATCATCCATGCCAGCATCCGTGAGACCCCGTGGATGAGACGCATGATGTAATCCTTTTCAAAGTAGTACATCGGTTTCCCTCTTTTTTCCTGAACAGGATACTGCGATTCACATCAATTTCAAATGCTGAATCCGGTGTAGCCGCAATCCGGCATCCGGGTTCAAATGCGGACTGATATTGCTGCGTGCCGGGAGCGAGAAACAAACCCGGACCACTGGCCCGGGTTCGGAAAAACGGATGACGGTTATTTATATACGATTTCGATGACGACATCGCTGTCTTCTCCGACGATACCGAAGGATTTTGACTTCAGCTGCAGCTTAACGCCGTTGATCAGCCAGTAGTCGATCTTTTTCTTTTTGGGAATGGAAGCGGTCACGACCAGGGAAACCGGCTCATCAAATTTGACTTCGGTGTATTTCGTTCCGGAAGCCTTTTTTTTCTTATTCTGGAACTGCAGCACACCTCCGGTGACGGAAACGGAATACCGGCCCTCTCCGGAAATCTTCGGATCAGCCGTTTCTGTGCTTGCTGCCGAAGCGGTTTTCTTGTACGGTTCCGGCTTCTCCCGCACCAGATAATTCCATTTAACGTAGCCTTCGACACCTTCATAGGTCACGTAGGCGGAGATTTCCGTACATTTATCACTCTCCGGGATCAGCGCCATCCCGTAAGGGATCTGCCCGACGACCTGGTTGCGGGTGTCCCGGATATTGACCGTTCTCCCATTTGGCGTCTTTACATACCAGATTTCAGCCAGCGCTGAAGTGCACAGGCATACCAGAAGCAGCACGAGGATCGGAAAAACTGTTTTCTTCATACGCATTCGTTTCCCTTCTTTCTGTTTTCATTTCTCAGCCTTGTCCATTTTACCCGATCACTGAGGAAAAAGCAACTGCCTGGAATGCCGGATAATCCGGTTATGCAGTTCCTGTTCCGGCCTGTCTTAAATTATGTTCCGGGTCCGGATCTGAACTGGCGTGGCCTTTCCCGGCGAAACCGGAAAAAGGAGAATACGGGTTCCTGTTGAAATATGATCATGAAGGAACCATTATATTTCAAAATGCCAGGAATGATCCCGGCCGCATCCGGAAAAATCAGAACCATGGGGGATGATCCAGTGCTTCTGCATGAACTTTGGAGGACAAGAAAATCCGGCATTGCGCCGGGGCTGGCAGTTGTGTTGCTTGCCGTGATTTTTCTTTTCGGAACCGCGATGGGGGATGAAGCACCTTTGAAACTGATGATTGTGTCCGATATTCATTATCTGGCACCGTCCCTGTATGAAAACAGTGATGGGCTTTTTGAAAACGTCATGAAAAGGGCGGACGGAAAAATGACTCATTACAGCCGCGAACTGCTGGAAGGGCTGATGTGGGAGGCCCGGCACCAGCACCCGGATGCCATGATCGTCTCCGGAGACCTTTCCTTTAACGGTGAGAAAGAAAGCCATCTGGAACTGGCGGAGGCCTTCGAAAAGCTGAGCGCGGAGGGAATTCCGGTATGGGTGATACCGGGGAATCATGATATCAACTACCCTTATGCCGGCCAGTATATTGAAGACCGCTATGAACCGGTACCGAATGTCAGCCCAAAGGAATTCCGGGATATTTACAATCCCTTTATGATTCCGGATCAGGCAGGGAAAAATCATATGAGCTATGCGATAAAGCTGAGAGACTGGCTATGGCTGGCGATGTGTGATGCGAGTATTTATGATCCGCTGCCAGCGTCCGGCGGGTTATATACCGGAGAAAATGCGACCTGGCTGCAGGCGGTTCTGGATGAAGCGAAGGCAGCCGGAGCACAGGTGATTACCGTGACACACCAGAGTCTGATTCCACACACTGCTTTTATGCTGTCCGCCATGACGATTGAAAACGGAAGCCTGATGGCGGAGCAGATGCGGTTATCAGGGAATGCCCGGCTGAATCTGTCCGGCCATCTGCACATCCAACATATCTCTGAGGCGGACGGATTATATGATATCGCTACCGGCGCCTTTTCGGTGCCGCCCTTCCGATACGGAATGCTGACAGTCCGGGAAAACGGGGCAGCGGAATATGAAGCCCGGGCCCTCTGCGAGGCGCATATGCCGCAGGACATGGCGCGCCTGGCGAAGAACTGGTTTGAAGCCACGGTGAAGGCGAAGGAGCGGGCGCTGCTGGAAGCACTGGGACTCCCGGAAGAGAACCGGGAACGGATGCTGGAGTATGCGGCAAAACTGAATCATGCTTATTTCAGCGGGGATTTCGTTTCCACAGATCCGGTGTGGACGGAGGATCCGGCTTTCAGGCTGTGGACAGAAATCCGGGAAAAGGATTCCATGGCCCGGTATCTGACGGAACTGCCCGGCTCTTTTGAAAATGCGCGGTCAGCCCTGCGCCTGGCGCTTCCTGTGATGAACGGAGGCAGATGATTTTCCCGGTTGCTTGATTTGAAAGCGAGTTTGAGATAGAATAATCAACCAGAAGAATCTTTTTATGCCGGCGAGGAAAGAAATGCCCCTGATTGATCTGCATATGCATTCTACGGTCTCCGACGGGACGGATACGCCGGAGGAACTGCTGCAGCGTGTACGGGAAGCGAAAATCACGCTGTTCGCGCTGACGGATCACGACGCGGTGAAGGGCTGCGGGATGATCCGGAAAGCCCTTCGCGCAGGTGACCCTGTGCTGCTGAATGGTGTGGAGTTTTCATGCCGGGATGAGGAAGGGAAATATCATATCCTCGGCTATGGATATGATCCGGAAAGCGAGGCCATCCGGGAGACCGTCGAAGCGGGACATCAGATGCGCATCCGGAAAGTGGAGGCCCGGCTGGATTATCTCCGGACTGTGCTCGGAATCTCCTTTCCGGAGGAAGAGAGCCGCCGGCTGCTGGCGCTGGACAATCCGGGGAAACCGCATATCGGCAACCTGATGGTGAAATACGGATACGCGAAAACGAAGGATCAGGCTATCCGAGAATATATCAGCCGGATCCGGATCCACAGTGAATATCTCTGCCCGGAACAGGCCATCCAGGGGATCCTGCAGGGCGGCGGGATTCCTGTGCTGGCTCATCCCGCCTTCGGCAGCGGAGAGCAGCTGATTCTCGGGGAAGAAATGGACCGACGGCTGCACCGGCTGACGGAATACGGCCTGATGGGGCTGGAAGGCTTCTATTCGGGATTCTCGCCGGAGCAGCGGGCTGAGACACTGGCATTTGCGGAAAAGTACCATCTCTATGTGACTGCCGGCAGCGATTATCACGGCACCAATAAAAGGGTGCGCCTGGGCAATACCGGGCTGGATCAGGCGGAGTGCATGCCGGAGGGACTGCAGCGATTCCTGGAGAAGGCAGGGATCGATTGCCCATGACACGATCTCGTGATGTAAACAGACCGGAAAAAGGAACCGGCCAGAAGAAAAAGGAGGAAAGAAGATGGAATTCAATCTGGATCAGGCACAGGAACTGCTGAACAAAGGGATTGCCGAGGCGCAGGAAATTGTCCAGAACCCGTCAAAGGTGGATGAACTGCTGGTTCAGCTGGAGGAGAAGCTGAAGGCTGTGCCGGCTATCGGAGAAACGCTGGCGGACGTACCTGTGATGATTGCCATGGTGAAGGCATGGATCAGGAAGGAATACACCGTGGTATCTCCCAAGGTGATCGCCTGCCTGGTGGGCGCGATTATCTATCTTCTGAAGAAACGGGATTTGATTCCGGACAGCATTCCGCTGATTGGGATCGCGGATGACCTGGGCGTGATGGGTCTGGCGCTGAAAATGTCCGAGCCGGAACTGAAGGCCTTTGCAGAATGGAGAGCGAACCGGGGTTTCCAGGCGTAAAAATGTTCCCGCAACCGTGAGCACGCTGACAAAGCATATCAAAACGGACAGAGCCGGAGACGGGGAAAGCAGCCCCGTTCCCCGGCCTTTTGATAGGGACAGAAAACAGGAACCTGCGGTGGTTCCCCGACAGAGCAACGGCTGCGGAGACGAGGTGAAACGGCTGTCCCGGAAGGCCCGGGATGAACGGAGGCGTTCGGATGTATTCAGCGGATACGAGCGGATTCATACAGATCGGAGATGTGCTGCCGGATGTGATTCAGGAGATCCGGTACTACACCAGCTTTAACTTCATCGGGGAAAGAATTGACGGCTATGAAGCGCCTGTGGCGATGATCACCCGGGAAGCGGCGAACGCTCTGGCGGCGGCGAGCCGGGAGGCGATCCGGCGCGGATACAGGCTGAAGATCTTCGACGCATACCGGCCCCAGATGGCCGTGAACCATTTCGTCAGATGGGCCAAAGATCCGAAGGACATCCGAATGAAGCCATTCTTTTACCCGCAGATCGAGAAGAGCCGGATCATTCCGGAAGGGTACATCGCTGAAAAATCCGGACACAGCCGTGGGAGCGCCATCGATCTGACGCTTTTGGACATGGCTGCCGGGCAGGAGCTGGATATGGGAGGGCCTTTTGACTATTTCGGAGCGCTGAGCCATCCGGATTTCAGCGGCGTCAGCAACACGCAGCGCCAAAACAGACAGCTGCTGCGGGAGATCATGACCGGGAATGGATTCAGGCCGCTGGCGGAGGAATGGTGGCATTTTACCCTGGCGGAGGAGCCGTATCCGGAAACCTATTTTACCTTCCCGGTCCGCTAAATCAGAACAGCATTCCGCCGATCCGATACCGGGGCGATGACCGGCAGCAGGAAAATGGCATGCAGAGGTCGAATAAAAACAGGATTCAGTATGAAAATCAGAAGGGCAGGTGCCGGCATTGGACAAATGGGATGAACGCTTCATGAAGATGACCTACACGATCGCGGAATGGAGCAGCTGCTACCGGAAGGGACGAAGCATCGGATGCGTAATCGTGCGGGACAAGCGGATCATGACGACGGGATATAACGGCGCACCGGCGGGTATCCGGACCTGTCGGGAGAAGGGGGAGTGCCTCCGGGATAAACTGGGCATCGCCAGCGGAACACGGATGGAGACCTGCTATGCTGTGCATGCGGAGCAGAACGCGATTGTTCAGGCGGCAAAGCTGGGCGTATCCATCGACGGAGCGACGCTGTACTGTACGCATCAGCCATGCAGCATGTGCTGCAAGATGATCATCAACAGCGGAATCCGGCGGGTAGTTTACAGGGAAGGCTATCCGGATCCTTTTACGCTGGAGCTGTTCGATGAGGCAGGCGTGCTTCTTGAAAAATATGAGGCGGAGATAAACTGACCGGTTGTCCGTTCGCGAGGCGCAGCAAGGGAAAGGATCGGACCGGCGGACTCGGGAACGAATGCGGCGGGGCCGCGAACCAGCATGAAGAGAGCAGTCCGAAAGGAGAAGCCATGAAATACCACATTGATACGATTCCGATCTGGGATGCGGCGAAGAAGGACGGCGAATGCCTGCTCTGCGCTCTGGAGCGACGGACAGAGCTGGGTGAGGCAGAACGGTATCTGGGAGCCAGCGTAATGGAGCCGGATGTCCGGATTCAGGTCAACAGCAAAGGCTTCTGCCGGAAGCATCACGGGATGCTGTTCACGATGAGCAACCGCCTGGGACACGCACTGATGCTGGAAAGCCATATGATCGAGAACCGGGAGCGGCTGGAGAAAAGCTGGAAGGTGCTCGAAAAAACCGGGGAGCAGCTGAAGACAGCCGGCCTGAGCGACAAGCTGAACGGGAAGGCGAAGGCGGCAAAGGAAAGCGTGGTGCAGGAAGCCCGGAAGATACAGGAGATGGCCGGCACCTGCGTCATGTGCGCGACGATCGAGGAGAACATGCTGCGGTATCTGCATACCTTCTTCCATCTGTACAAAAGCGACGGGGAGTTCCGGAAAAAGTTCCTGGGGGGAAAGGGACTGTGCATTCCGCATACCGGGCAGCTGCTGGAGGTGGCCGCCGAGGAACTGAATACGAAGGAACTGGGCGAATTCATTCAGAGCCTGGCTAAAATGGAGAAGGATAATCTGGACCGGATTCAGGAGGATATCAGCTGGTTCATCAAGAAATTCGACTACCGGTATGAGAAAGAGGACTGGAGGAACAGCCGGGACGCCGTGGAGCGGACGGTCAACAAAACCCGGGGCTGGTGCGTCGGGAAAGAGCCGAATGAATAAAAAAGGGGAGACAGAGGATGACGATTGGTGATGTGAAGGAGATCCTTGAGGCAGAGGTCCTTGAGGGCGGGGACCGGATGGATGAGCACGTGGAGACTGCCTGCGGGTCGGATCTGATGAGCGATGTGCTGGCTTTCGTGAAGGACAAGACGGTTCTGATTACCGGACTGATCAATCCCCATGTGGTCCGTACCAGCGAGATGCTGGATATCACATGCATCGTTTTCGCCCGGGGAAAGAAGCCGAACCCGGAGATTCTCGAGGAGGCGGCGGAAAGTGGGATTACGGTGCTGGCCACAAAGATGACCACCTACACCGCCTGCGGCGAGCTGTATATCCATGGTCTGCCGGGAACCAAGAAGCGAACCGGTGCGGAAGGAGCGTGAACCGATGGCGATCCTGATGGAAAAGAAATTCCCCGTGGAAGCCGGTGCCTATGAAACAGCCGGAGAAGCATCCACCACGATCAAGCGGACCCTGAAGCAGCTGGGGGTAAGCGCGGAGGTGCTGCGGCACGTGAGCGTGGCCTGCTATGAGGTGGAGCTGAATCTGGTGATCCACTCCGAGGGAGGAACCCTGACGCTTCAGGTTGAGCCCGACAAGGTGACGCTGATCAGCGAGGATGTGGGACCGGGAATCCCGGACATCGAGAAGGCCATGACCGAAGGATATTCCACCGCCAATGCCGAAGCACGGACGCTGGGATTCGGCGCGGGCATGGGGCTGCCGAACATGAAGCGGAATGCGACGGCGTTCGATATTCAGAGCGAAGTCGGCAGGGGGACGACCATCACGATGAGCTTCGCCCTGAGCAGCTGAGCAGGGAACGGACAGAGAACCCGCCTGCCGGAGCCGGGAACACGGAACCCAGAGCCGGAAGCAGGGCGGATGGAAAGACAGGAGCAGAATATCGGCAATGGAACAGACGAAACAGCGGTTTCATTCGGTGCGGCTGGAAAAGGACAAATGCCGGGCGTGCACCAATTGTCTGAAAAGATGCCCGACGGAAGCAATCCGGGTTCGGGGCGGGAGCGCGCATATTATCAATGAGCGGTGCATCGACTGCGGGGAATGCATCCGGGTCTGCGACTATCACGCGAAGGTGGCAGTGACGGATCCGCTCGAGATTATTGAGGGATGGAAATATAAAATTGCCCTGCCGGCGCCAAGCCTTTACGGGCAGTTCAAGAACCTGCAGAATATCAGCCAGCTGCTGGCGGCGCTGAAGGAGCTGGGCTTCGACGACGTATTCGAGGTCGCCCGAGGCGCGGACGTAGTGAGCCGTGCGATCCGGGAGCGGCTGAAGAAGCCGGATCTGCCAAGGCCGGTGATCTCTTCGGCCTGCCCGGCGATCGTCCGGCTGATTCAGGTCCGCTTTCCGGATCTGATTGATCATATCATCGACATCCGCCAGCCGATGGAGGTGGCGGCGATGATCGCCAAGCGCGAGTTCGCACGGAAACATGATGTTGATGAAAAAGAGATCGGCTGCTTCTTTCTGACCCCGTGTCCGGCGAAAGTAACGGCCATCCGGAACCCCATCGGGCATGAAAAGAGCGCTGTGGACGGGGCGATCAGCGTGATGGATATCTACGGGCCGCTGAGCGCAAAAATCCGAAAGGCACCGACGGACGAGGAGCTGAAGCAGAGCTCGGACTTCGGCGTCGGATGGGCGCGGAGCGGCGGAGAATGCGACGCCGTGTGTCCCATGGAGAGCATGGCGGTGGACGGCATCAGCAACTGCATCAAGGTACTGGAGGAGATCGAGGACAACCGGCTGAACGGGCTGGAATTCTTTGAGGGAGCGGCCTGCAACGGCGGATGTGTCGGCGGCCCGCTGAATTTTGAAAACACCTATGTCGCCCGAAACTGGATCCGGCGGCTGGTGGATATCCGGGACGCCGATCTGAACGTGGACAACGGGATGATGACAAAATACGATCTGTACGACAGTAAGCGTATTCAGCCAAATTCCGCCATGAAGCTGGATGACGACCTGCTGGAGGCCATGCGGAAGATGGAGCGGATTGAGGAGATCTACAGCCGGCTGCCCAAATACGACTGCGGCAGCTGCGGCAGCCCGACCTGCCGAACCTTCGCAGAGGATATCGTTCAGGGACAGGCGCGGGAGATTGAATGCATCCATCTGATGAAGGATCACCTGCGGGTGATGGCGCAGCAGATGGTTGAAATTGCCGAGATGAAGCGGGAATAGTACATAAGGATCAGAAGGAGAAGAAACATGAACATCCGTGAACTGATTGAACTGACTGGAGCCACGAATATGACGCCGGAAACGGACCCGGAGCAGGAGGTTACCTGCGGATATACATGCGACCTGCTGAGCTGGGTGATGGCCCACGGGAAGGCGGGGATGGCCTGGATAACGGTTCAGACCCATATGAACGTAATCGCGGTAGCAAGCCTGATGGAGATGGCGGCGGTTATCATTCCCGAGGAGATCGAGATGGAGGAGACCAGCCTGGCGAAAGCGCGGGAGGAAGGCATCTGCGTGCTCCAGAGCGGGAAAACCGCTTTTGAGCTCTGTGCGGAAATGGCCCGGGCCGGACTGCCGGGGACGCCCCGGGAGGATTAACGGATATGCTGGTTGACCTGCACATACACAGCTGTCTGAGCCCCTGCGCGGACGACGATATGACGCCTGCCAATATTTGCGGCATGGCCCATATCAAGGGGCTGGACGCCATTGCCGTGACTGATCACAATACGGCCCGGAACCTGCCGTATGTGAAGGAGGCGGCGGACTACTACGGGTTGATTCTGCTGCCGGGTATGGAGATCACGACGAAGGAGGAAGTACATCTGCTGGGATACTTCCGGAACGTTGAAACGGCGCTGGCTGTCGGTGAGATTTTTTCGAGCCACCTGCCGCCGATGAAAAACAGACCGGATTTCTTTGGAAATCAACTGGTCATGAATACGGACGACGAAGTCGTGGACGTCGAGGAGCGGCTCCTGATCGGCGCTACAGACCTGAGCCTGCAGGAATGCACAGGCATCATCCGGAGTCACGGCGGCGCCGCGGTCCCGGCTCATATCAACCGGGGACACGGGCTGCTGGTCAACCTGGGGCTGTTTCCGGAGGATGTGGAATTCCCGGTGGTCGAGGTGCGGCCGGAACTCCCGGTGAACGAGAAGCTGATCCAGGGGAAGCGACGGCTGCGGAGCTCGGACGCGCACCATCTGGGAGACATCCTCGAGGCAATCAGCGACCTGGAAACGGAACGGTTCTCGCCGGGCGGCCTGTTTGACGCGGTCAGCGGAAAGTGATAGGATTTGACGACTGAATCCGACAGGATTAAAGGGGGTATTTCAAAGGTGCAGAGCATGACGGGCGTCGGGATCGGAAAGGCGACCCGGGACGGATGGGAAGTTACTGCGGAGCTGAAAACCGTGAACCACCGATTCCTGGATGTGAATCTCCGGCTGCCGAGGAACCTTTCCTTTCTGGAACAGACGACACGGGAAATGCTGGCCACAGGTATCCGGCGGGGACATGTCGAGGTTTACCTGAATGTCCGGAATACGGAGGGCGGAACCCGGGAGGTCATCACCGACCTGGATCTGGCGGAGGCCTATTACAACGCGGCGGAGGATATTATTCTGGCGACGGGTCCCCTGAAGAATCTGCGGGTGGCTGACGTAATGGGCATGGAAGGCGTTGTCACGCTGGCGGAACGGGAAATGGATCCGGAGGAGATTACGGAAATCTGCTGTGAGGCGCTGCAGGAGGCGATCGGACAGCTGAACCAAATGCGGTCCCGGGAAGGAGAGCACCTGCGGGAGGACCTGCGGATGCACCTGGAAGCGGCGGCAGCGCTGCGGGAGGAGATTCTTGCGCGGGCGCCGGAGGTCGTGAAGGATTACCGGATCCGCCTGGAGAACCGGCTGGAGCAGCTGGGCGTCAGCGGGGTGGATCCCCAGCGCCTGGCCCAGGAGGTGGCCCTGATGGCAGACCGCTGTGCGATTGACGAGGAGCTGAGCCGGCTGGACAGCCATATCCGGCAGATGAACCGTTACCTGGCAGCGGAGGGAGATATCGGCAAGAAGATGGACTTCCTGATCCAGGAGATGAACCGGGAGGCCAATACCATCGGAAGCAAGGCCTCGGACGCACAGATTGCCCAGCGGGTAGTGGACCTGAAGAGCGAAATCGAAAAAATGCGGGAACAGATCCAAAATGTGGAGTAAAGAGATGCAGCTGGTCAATATCGGATATGGCAACATGGCCGCGATCGGCCGGGTGGTGGCGGTGGTCTCCCCGGAAGCAGCCCCCGTGCGCAGGATGATCCAGGATGCGCGGGACCAGGGGCGCGTGATCGACGCGACATGCGGACACAAGACAAAAGCGGTGCTGGTAATGGATTCGGAGCATATTATCCTGAGCCCGCTGATGCCCGAGACGATCGCCGGGCGGATGAATCCCCGAAAGGAAGGAGATCCGACATGAAGGAAAAAAGAAAGGGAATGCTGCTGGTGATCTCCGGGCCTTCCGGGGCGGGAAAGGGGACGCTGGTGGAACGGCTTCTGAAAAAAGACCCCAGCTTCAGCTTCTCTGTCAGTGTGACCACCCGGGAGAAGAGAAAAAATGAGATCGAAGATGTCCATTACCACTTTATTTCTGAGGAAGATTATGATAAACTGCTGGAGCAGGATGCTTTTCTGGAGCATGCGAGCGTCCATGGCCACCGGTACGGCACGCTGAAAAGCGAAGTGTACGAGCGGATGGAGCGGGGGCAGAACGTGCTGCTGGATATCGATCCGCAGGGCGCCCGCGCTGTCATGGAGAAGGAGCCGGGATGCGTGAGCGTATTCATCCTGCCGCCCAGTTACAGTGAGCTGAGGATCCGGCTGCATACGCGGAATACCGAACGGCCGGAGGAAATTGAACGCCGCCTGAACAATGCCAGAGGCGAGATCGCCCAGATGAACCGTTACCGGTACCTGATTGTGAACGACAATCTGGATCTGGCATTTGAACAGCTGCAGGCGGTGGTGCGGGCGGAGAAGCAGAACGCCATCCGCTATTATCCCGAAATCGGGGAATGAGAATACAGGAGGAAACAGACATGTCCATCGTAGATCCCAGCGTATTAGAACTTCTGAACCATGCCGACAGCCGGTACACCCTGGTGGTGGAAGCCAGCAAACGGGCAAGGGAAGTGGTCAGCGGCGCCCAGCCCATGATCAGCGCCGATGGTCTGAAGCCGCTGAAGGTGGCTGTGGAAGAGATTAACCGCGGTCTGCTGAGCTATGACCGGCCTGCGGAAGAGGAGTAATACATGAACTGGACCGGCAGGGAAATCGTGCTGGGTGTAACGGGAGGCATTGCTGCGTACAAGAGCGCGGAAATCGTCTCCCGTTTGCGGCATCTGGGCGCGAATGTCAGTGTCATTATGACGAAAAATGCGACCGAATTTGTTGCACCGCTGACCTTCCAGACTCTGAGTGCGAATCAGGTGACTGTCGACACCTTCCAGGCGCCGGAATACTGGAACGTGGAGCATGTGGCTCTGGCGAAGAAGGCGGAGGTTTTCGTGATTGCACCGGCGACAGCGAATATCCTCGCAAAAATGGCCCATGGGATTGCGGATGACATGCTGAGCACCACTGTGCTGGCCACCAGGGCGCCGATTCTCGTGGCCCCCGCCATGAATACCGGTATGTGGACCGCGGAAGCGACGCAGGAGAACGTGAATATCCTGCGGGCGCGGGGTGTCCGGTTCGCAGGGCCGGACAGCGGCATACTGGCATGCGGCGACAGCGGCGCCGGGCGTATGAGCGAGCCGGAAGAGATCGTGGAAGCCATCGGGGAAATCCTGAAACCGCGGGCGACCATGGAGGGCCTGAAGGTTCTTGTGACGGCAGGCGCCACCCGGGAGAGACTTGATCCGGTCCGTTTCCTGACCAATGACAGCAGCGGAAAGATGGGATTTGCAATCGCGGAAGCGGCAAGGGACCGGGGGGCGGAGGTCACGATCGTGAAAGCATTCACGACAGCGGCGGTTCCCACGGGGATCCGGATCGTAGAAGTTGAATCCACACAGGATCTGCTGGAGGCCATGAAGATCGAGGCACCCCGGCAGGATGTGATCATCCAGGCAGCGGCGCCGGCGGATTACCGGCCTGTGGACGTGCTTGGGACGAAGATTAAGAAGCAGGAGGGTCAGGAGCTGGTGCTGCGGCTGACAGAGACGCCGGACGTGGCGAAGGCGGTGGGCCTGATGAAGCGGGAAGGGCAGATCCTGGTCGGATTCGCCGCAGAAACGGATCATGTGCTGGAGCACGCCCGAGGGAAGCTGAAGCGGAAAAATCTGGATCTGATCGTGGCCAATGATGTAACCCAGCCCGGCGCGGGCTTTGGCGTGGATACAAACATCGCCAGCCTGATTACCAGCGATAGCATTGACGAGCGGCCGCTGCAGAGCAAGCGGATGCTGGCGGAGGATATTCTGGATAAAGTGACCTGGCTGCGCAGATGATATCATCAGCAAAAGAAAACCCCCTTTCCAAATGAACGGAAAGGGGGGTTCTTTTTCCCGGAATCAGTCCGGAACCGTCTGATCAAAGGGCAGGGCAATGACGTTGGTTCCATCATTCCAGAGCCGGTCCAGATTATAGAAAGCACGCTCGTCCCGATGGAAAAGATGGACCAGAATATGACCGTAATCCAGCACGACCCAGCGCCCCTCCCGGGCGCCTTCGGAACGCCGGAGAGGTACCCCGGCCTTTGCCATCATCTCGTCCACGTCCTCCGCGAGGGCAGTGACCTGGTTAACGGTCCGGCCGGAAGCGATGACCATATAATCGCAGACGACGGTGAGATGACCAACCTTCAGGGCGGTAATGTCCCCCGCCTTATGGGTATACAGCGTCTGAGCCAGCTGGAGAATGATTTCCTGATCCTGCATACGTTTCTTCCTTTCCTGAAAAAATATTGATTCGAACAGGGAATTCGGGCTTTTTTTCCAAAATCTCCGATCCGGGACAGCCGGGTTCAGGAGCGGCATTCGGGCAGCGTTCTGAGCCAGGCAATGGTTCCCTGCGTTTGGGGATGCAGATATTTGCCCTGCTGACGGACAAAGGACGCGGTGCGTTCCAGACTTTTCAGGAGGGCGCGCTCCAAAGAGGTTTCGGCCAGATTCCGGATCTCCTCCAGCCCGGGGTAGTTTTCCCGGGTGGGTTCGATGGAATCCGCCAGACAGACGCACATGGCCAGGCGGGACATGCCCGAATGCCCGGTATTATGGTAAGCGATGGCCTCCAGCACTTCCGGATCCTCCATGCCGTACCGGTCCCGGGCAACCTGTGCCCCGACGATCGAGTGGAGCAGGGCACCGCTCTCCAGAAAGGCAGGATCCTCCGTCAGGCGATGATTCAGGGCGATGCGCTGCATCTCCTTCAACGGCAGGCATTTGGCGCAGTCGTGGAGAATGCCGGCTTCCTCCGCCTGCTTCTGGCTGATTCCGTGCAGACCAGCCAACCGCCGGGCATAGGCAGCGACGGCCAGGGAATGAGAAAAGCGGCGCGGTTTCAGCTCGAAAAAAAGCTGATCCAGCCAGCCGGACGCCCGGGACAGCCGAACCGGTGCGCCGTAAAGGCCCTTCAGTTCACAGAACTCCCGAATCGGCACAGAGATGCCGGAAGGTTCCCGCCCGGCGGCGAGACAACTCCGGATTTCTGAAGAGGAGCAGTCAACCGGCTCCATGCGGAGCATGACAAACTGACCGCCCAGATCCTGCAGCCGAACCAGTTCCTCGTGAAAGTCTATCGGGGAAACGTCCCCCTCCCGGGAACAGACAAGGAAGGAACAGAGGGAGAGTACCTTCTTCAGCCTGTGCCAGTTCTTCAGCTTCATGACTCCGTCCACGCCAAGCAGATAAAGCAGATCCGCCTTCGGATATTCCTTTCGCAGCGCCAGCAGCGTATCGACAGTATAGGCGGTGCCGTTCCGATCTATCTCCAAACGGGATGGGACAAGCCGGGGATCCTGCGAGCAGGCAGCGACCACCATCTTCCAGCGATCTTCCTGCCCTGCAATACAGGGTTTATAAGCATCATCGGCGGCGGGAATGACCAGCAGACGATTCAGCTGTGCGCTGTCCAGTGCGCGGAGGGCCATCTGCAGATGTCCATCATGAATCGGATCAAAGGCGCTCCCGAGGATTCCGATGCGTTCTTTCGCCAAAAGACGGGGCCTCCTTCCAACAAGTCCGATATGAATATTATAATCGATCCCGGGCGGGGAGGAAAGAGGAAAGACGATAAAAAACCAAAAAATGATTCTGACGATCCGAAGAACCGGGAAAAGGTTGCTTCCAGAGGAAGAACGGATGTAGAATACTGAATCAAGCAGAAGACCGTTGGCCAACCGGATGATTCGATTCAGGAGATTCCACAGATCATGGGGGGAGGACTGAGATGGCCGGATATGAAACTATACCCGAAGGAGATTCTGCAATGCTGCTGGTATTCGGGGACCGGATCAGCCCGGAGATCAACACAAAGGTGACAGCGGCTGCCGACAGCCTCCGGGAGAGGCGGATCCCGGGCGTCACGGATCTGATTCCCGCCTACTGCAGCCTGCTGGTTCAGTATGATCCGCTCACAATTTCCTGCGAATCCCTCCGGGCACAGATCGGAGAGATTCTGCAAGAAAGCCGGAATGAATGCGAACAATCCCGCCGCCTGATCCGGATTCCGGTCTGCTACGGCGGGGAATACGGGCCGGACCTCGAACATATCGCGAAGAATGCCGGGCTGGCACCGGAAACGGTGATCCGGATCCACAGCAGCCGGGATTACCGGGTCTACATGCTGGGATTTCTGCCGGTCAAAATTGAAGCAAAAATTAAGAAAGCTTCATCCTCCAAGAGAATCCTCAGCAAATCACATGGGGCACCGATTCGCTTCAAGTCAAGCAATACGAAGATTG
>JAFRGU010000069.1 GCA_017433675.1 Clostridia bacterium | reverse complement strand
CACCCCGTTCGGCAGCCGTTTATGGAAGAAATTCCGGGCCAGGGATTCATAATCCCCGGCTTCCCGGGTAGTCCAGAACATGGGCATGCCGTATTCGCATACGGGCTTCATGTCTTCGAGCAGGGCCTGCTCCTCCGCGTCCGTCAGCAGATCCGCGTCGTCCTGGATATAGGGAAGGGTCTGAAGCGCTTCCGCCCCGGATGCCGCGCTCAGGCACAGCAGAATACCGGTCAGGATCAGGAGGCAGATTCCCTTCCCCGGGAGGATCCGTCTCATTTTGATTTTCATGCCGCTTCCTCCTTTCCGTCGAAGAAGGGCACCGGCCGGGAAGCGTATTCATTGTGCGCCCGGTTCATAATCACCAGCTCGATAATCGTGGCCAGCAGCATAGCCGCGGCGCAGCCGTAATAGATCAGGTCCTCGATCTGTCCGGTAATCAGGCTGATCGCTCCCGCGGCACAGGCCAGGCACGCCAGCAGCCTTGGCCAGCGCGGTCCGTCTTTCTCCTTTTGCATCCGCCTTCCCGTATGAACGGCCATCAGGCACAGCACCACCAGCGTCACGCCCATCGGCAGGCCCCGGCTGCCCATCCCGGCAGCCATCCGGGAAACGCTTTCATCCAGTCCGGTATAAATCAGGAAGATCACGGCCACGGCGATGGCGAAAAAGATGCTTTTCACCTTTTCCCAGATCTCGGTTCCCTTGCCGCTGCGGGCGGAAATACCCCCTTTGTCCTTCTTCAGCATGGACTGTGCCGGTCCGATGAATTCCTTTTCCTGTCCTTTGAAATCCGGCTCAAAGGCCCGGGTGCGGCGGTTGAACAGCGTTTTCTGTTCGCTGGAGAACTGGTACAGCGTCACCAGCGCCAGCACCGCGCAGAGGGACATCAGCAGATCCGGCTTCAGCGTCAGGGTAGCATACAACAGTGCAAAGATGCCCGCGGCCAGCGCCGCAACGACGCCGGCCACCTTTCCGTTGCTCACCGGCACGTCGCAGACCACCGTTCCGTCCTGCCCGTTGATGGCGGTATAGACCACCCGGGCGCCCTGCCGGTGCGCTAGCAGCCAGACGGGCATCATCACCAGCTCTTCCCGGTACCGGGCGTCGGGCAGGCCGAAGTTCTCCGATACATGCCCCTTCATCTCCACCGAGTCCATCTTGTTTTCTTCCCGGACCCGCTCCATGAACAGCCGGACCGCAGAGGCTGCCGCCTCGGACCGGTATGTTTCGGCAGATACGTCCGCCCCCTGGGCGTAGAACCCGCTCAGATAGGCCGGATGGAAGGGCTTCGTGGCTTCTGTCGTGTGCCGCAGCATGGCCGCGGTTTCATCCTCAAAGGCCGTGCTCGCGTCGTAGAGGATCCCTTTCTGCCGGATTTGCGCATCCATGGTCAGGTCATAGGTTTCATCGTAACGGTATTTCCCGGAGGTGTAGCTCTTCTTCCCTTCCAGCCGGGCCGGCCCCTCCGCCTCCACCTCGTAGCTCCAGAAGGGAACATACACCGGCCGGAAATGGCTGACGGTCTCCGTAGCCTTCAGGCTGGCCGGAGCCAGCAGATAATGCTTCAGATGATCCCGGTAGGCCTTCTCGCAGTCCTCCCGGGTCACGGCGAAGGGAACAATCCGGGCCGGCCGCCGGGTCCGGGCCATCTTGCCGGTCAGAACCACGTCGCTCCCGCAGAAGCTGCAGAAGCTGGTCACCTCGGTATCCGTGGAATACACCGCCGCTCCGCACTGGGGGCAATGAAATTCCGTGACCTCCAGCGTCTCCGTTTCTTCCTCCGCCGGCAGCTTTTCCAGGGGGGTCAGCTCCCCGCACCGGTCGCATTTCATCTGCCCGGACGAAATATCATATGCCAGTCCGCCGCCGCAGTTCGGACATCCAAACCGCCGGCTGGCGGCTCCGCTTTCTGCCATGGGCGTTTTCTCCTTTCGCCGCTGTCTTTGTGTATCATTCTACCAGAATCCGGAATGCCAGGCAAGCAAAAAACCCCCGCGTTTTGTTGCGGGGGCATGAAGCGCCGCTGGCGCTTTAATAGCTTCCATATATTGCCCGGTACTGTGTCGGCGTGCAGCTCTTATAATCCCGGAAAGCCCGGTTGAAAGTCGCGACGCTTCCGAATCCGCTCTCCTGCGCCACCTGATTCATGGGCTTGTCCGTCCGGATCAGCAGCTCCATGGCCACCTGAATCCGCCGCTGGCTCAGATAATCCCGGAAGGAATACCCGGTCTGCTGTTTGAAGGACCGGCTGAAATAGAACCGGCTGAATCCGGTGAAAGCCGCCACATCCTCCAGGGTCACGTCTTCCATGTAATGCGTGTCGATATAGTTCATCGCGGAGCTGATGACCTCCCGGTCCATGGCCGGGCTGTCCTTCTGCTTCTGCTGATATACGCCGGAGAGATACCGCTGCCCCAGGATCGCGTAGATCCGGATCAGGTCACTGAAGCACAGAGCGTTCCACATGGTGTCCTGAGGTTTGTAAACCTCCCAGATCCGGGTCAGAATCTCCCGGATCCGGGTATGGGCTTCCGAGCCGTCGTGCAGATAAAACACCCGGTTGTAGTGCTCCTGCAGCCGCTTGATATCCCGCATTTCCATCAGCGGTTCCGTTTCAAACAGATACAGCAGCCGGCTGCTGTTCTCCCCCATGGTCAGGGAGTGCATCATATCCGGTGGAACAATCAGCACCTCGCCTTTTTCGATATGGTAGCTCTGTTCCTCCGTCTGGTAGTCCACTGCGCCTTCCAGGGTCATCACGATCTCCACCGCGGAATGCTGATGCAGATCATACCGCCATGCGACATCCGAATACCAGACCCGCAGGCTGGAATCCTCCGGATAGGTTACAAACTCCCGTTTCCCGCGCAGAACCCGGAACCCGTCATCGTAACGGGCCCGTCTTTCCTGCCGCTGTGCGCTCGT
>JAFRGU010000068.1 GCA_017433675.1 Clostridia bacterium | reverse complement strand
CCCCGCATCCATCAGCTTCCCGACATACATCTTGGAAATCTCCGGCTTCGCGATCCGGTAGCACTCCGGGTGCCCATTCTTACAGGCCCATTCATATACCGCTTCCTCGTCCTCGATCTCCACGTGCCTCGTCCGCCGGTAGTACAGCGTCGCGACCCCCAGGTCCGTCTTTTCCCCGCCGCATTCCCGGTCCAGGATGCTCATCAGGTGATCTTCCTTGTTTTCGCTCACCTTCCGCCGGGCCTTCAGCCGGTCTTCCTCCGCCTTCAAGCCCGTCACGCTCGCCCGGATGTTCAGGATCAGCTTGGCCAGATACTGCAGGATGTCTTCCCGCTTCATCGCCAACTCCTTAATCCGTGCCATGATTTCATCTTCCCCCGCCGGTATCTCCCCGGTCTCCGGATCCGGCTCCAGCAGCCTCATCAGCTCTTCAATCTCCTGGTTCACTTCATATAGCTTCATTTCGTTCTCCTTCGTCCGTTCTGAACGTTCTTCGCATCAGGTTGAGTTACACTTCATCGCTGTTCATGGCCATGAACTCTCCCCGGGTCCGCTCCGTGTGCACCCGTCGCGGTTTCCCTCGGTTCGCTATGGATTCTAGAGAAAAGGATCCCCTGTTTACAGAGCCAATTTGGCAACCTCTTTCATGTTCTCTCTGTCCGCTTTTAATGCCATTTCATCCATATTGAGCCTTGTAAGCCACTTTTTCGCCCTAAAAAAGCCGAAAAAAAAGCCATTTTGGCAACCTGTCCAAAAAAGCCCTTCATTGCATTCTGTTTTCTTATATGGTAGAATCATACGAACATTGGACGAATCACAGAAGCAGTATTCCACGGCATGTTCTGCCGCAACCGATCAGCAAAAATCAATATAAGGGAGTTCTTAGTCATGGGCAATCCAAGTCGGTTCTGTACTCAATGCGGCGCTCCGGCAGGCGAGGAAGATCTTTATTGTGCCCGTTGTGGGTCTAAGCTAAAAGCGATTGTATATACTTCCCCGCAATCTCAGGCACCTGCATCTTCATCGAAACCTGTGGCACCGCCGGTATCTGCTGAATCGCAGGCATCTTCACCTCCTCCGGATCAGAAAACTCCTCCCCCTGTACCCGAAATAACCCCGGTTTCTTCAGCGCAGCCTGAGCCTGAAGTCCCGAAAACGCCTCTGGCTTCCGCAGCGCCGCCGGTCCCTGAAGCCCCGAAGGCGTCTCCAACACCCGCAGAGCCGCCGGTCCCTGAAGCCCCGGAAACGTCTTCAGCATCCGCAGCGCCGCCGGTCCCTGAAGCCCCGAAAACGCCTCCGAAATCCACAGCGCCGAAGATGCCCGAATCGACAAAAACGCCCCCGTCATCTGCGTCGTCAGAGACACCCGCAAAGAAGCCATCGAAACTAAAGAGAATACTGATCTTTGTTATCACCTTTATCGCATTCTATGCATTTCGCAGGGGCGCCTATCTGCTGATTTCTGGCGATCTCGGAAAAAACAATAAACCGCCTGTATTAACAAAGTCTCCGATTGTAACGGTTGCACCAGTTGTTCTAACAAAAGCGCCGGTTGTCGAAAAGACGGTTGCATCGGTACTGACACCTTTGGCGACAGCCACACCGAGGCCAACTGTGAAGATTGGTGCGCCAGATGTTTCATCATCGTTTGAAAATATCAATAAGCAGATCCGGACCCTGGAACTATCTTGAAGCAACTGATGATGAAATACGCGATTGTATGACATATTTCTGGTGTGGTACGGATTCACGAACGAAGGCCAAATGTGCCTTTTTCACCGATAAAAATGGAAAGCGTGGCGGTTATATCTGGTGGAAACGTACCAAAGGCGGGTTGGAGGCGGATTTCAACCTGGGAACCATTGAATCCAGGCAAAATTCAGATACATTGGTGGACGGAGAGGGAAAAAGAATAGCGCTTACGGTGATTTCCAAGAAAAACAACCAGATCGATTTCACCTATGAGAACAATGAAAATTACAAAGGGACTCTCCGTCTTAAAAAGGATACAAAGGATAAGGCTGACGCGCAGAAAGTTATTTTTGCTTACAAGCACGCGCTTGAAAGAATGGGAAATGATTAATATCCTGGATATTTTTGATAGCCGAACCGAAGCGCTGGAAAAATGAATTGGGGAAAAAATGAAATACAGGGCATTTATCAGCTATCGTCATCTGGAGCCGGATCGTACCGTTGCGATCACGGTCCACCGCCTGTTGGAAAAATATACGGTTCCGTCCCGTCTGCGCCGGAATGGGGAGAAACACCTCGGGCGGATTTTCCGTGATGAGGACGAATTGCCGCTTTCCGCCAGCCTTTCCGATTCCATCCGGATCGCCCTGGAGGAATCAGAGTTCCTGATTGTCATCTGCACGCCTCAATTCCGGGAATCTCTCTGGTGCATGCGGGAAGTGGACACCTTTATCCGCCTGCATGGCCGGAACCGCGTACTTTGCGTCCTGGTTTCCGGGAGTCCGGAGGAATCCTTCCCTCCCCAGCTGCTGACGGATGAAACCGGCCGGTCTGTTGAGCCCCTGGCGGCCAATCTGTCATCCTGCCGTCCCGGGGAAATGCGTTCGCGGCTGAAGCGGGAATATCTTCGGCTTGCTGCCGCCATCATCGGTTGTGACTTTGATGATCTCGTCCAGCGGGCGCAGCGCAGAAAAGTCAGGCTGGCCTTTTCAGCTGCTGGAGTCATTGCGGCAACAGCGATCTGCTTCGTTTCAGTGCTTCTGGTAAAAAACACCCAGATTAAGCAGACGCTTTTACAGTCACAGCGGAATGAATCCGAGGCGGTGGCCGGCGTGGCTGCCAATCTGCTTCAGTCTGGAGACCGGATCAGCGCGATTCGCCAGACCGTGAACGCGCTTCCCGGAGAATCGGATCCGGTTCGTCCCTACGTCCCTTCCTGCGAAGAAGTGCTGGCAGATGCGCTGTATGTATATCATGACGAAAAGCTGTTTACCCAGCGGGCGCTGGTGGATACCGTTTCCCAGATTGTGGACATCGCCGTGGCCCGGGATGGGTCCCTGGCTTTTACAGTCTGCGAACCTTGTACCGTCAAAGCCTTTTCCCCGTCAGGAGAACAGCTGTGGGAAACGTCTGTTCTGGAATCGAAATGGCCGGAATATCCGGAAATCATCTGCCTGGATCCGGATGTCCTGCTTGTGAACGCTGCAGGGAATGTCTGCCGTCTCGATCAGAATACCGGTGAAATTCTGTGGCGGCTGGACAATGATTTTCTGGTGGCCTGCGAGGATCATTTTTTGCTTCTGAAATCGGGATCCAGCCTGGAACCCCGGAAACCTTATCGTCTGGTGGACCCGGATGGGCAGGTGCTGCTGGATTTCGATCCGGATCCGGATGGCCGGTATAGCTTCCTCAAATGGGAGGTCAATTCCGATGGGCAGATTGTCGCCCTCGGCAGCCCGGCCGGATCCGAGGAAAGTCTGCTGCTGTTTATTCTGGAAAAAGATACCGGGAAAATCCGGCATATGATTCCCCTGGACGTCACGGCAGCCCGCTGGGGAGAAGAGAATATTCAGTACACTTTTGACCTCTCCCTGACGCGGGAGCTGGCGCTGGTCTTTCATCAGACATCCGACTGGAATCAGGTAGATGGGCTGACGTGGTCGATTCCCTCTGTCACCCGGGCGTGGGCCTGGCGGCTGGATCAGGGAACGCAGGCCTGGTCCTGGCAGACGGATGCCCTGTCCGGCACTCCTGAAATATGGGCGAATGAAGGCAGTCAGCTTCTGGCGGTTTGTTCGCAGACCAGTGAAGTGATTCCTGTTCTGAGTCTGCTGGATGGACATCTGATTTCGGAAGCCAGTTTGCCTGGATCGCTCTGCTCCGTTACGCCCTATATCACTCCGGTAGGAGCATGGTGTCTGCGTGCGCTGCTGTTCGATGGTACAATCATGCAGATCAATCCCAGGACCGGCTTTTCCATGGCTTTCGGCTGTGCTGCAGGCGATGTTTTTCGGGCGGATATGTGTAGCCGGGCGGAAAAGATTGCCGTGGCCGCTTCGGTAGTGAATTCTACGCAGAAGCTGATGCTGATCAGCCGGGTAAGCAATCCGGACAGCCGGGATTTGGCTCCGGGAACATCCTCCTGGTCCGTGGCGGTCAGTCCGGATAAAAAAATTCTCATTGTTGGCCGGAATGAAGCAGATCGAAACGCCGCAGATCTGTGGTTCCTGAATCCGGATGGAACAGAAGCCCGGAAAACAATCACCGTTCCCGATCTGCTCTATACCTCGTTGATGGGCTTCACCCCGGATGGAAAGCATGTTGTTTTCGGTAAATTGGAAAGCAACATCTCATACGAAGTTCTGGTCAGCCTGGAGGATGGCTCGGTCACCCGGAAAAATCAGGAACTTTCTACGATGTATTATATTTCCCAGCTCGGGAAAAATATCTGGAGTGCGGATTTGAATCATCAGACTATCCGGATCTTCCGGGAGGAGGAACTGCTGTGGGATCAGCCCCTTCCGGAGAGGATCTCGCAGCCCCTGACCGCTGCCATCGGCGGCAGCGGGTGGCTGGCTCTTTATAAGCCGGATTCGGATATCAGTGGCCGGGTCCTCCTCTGTGACCTGGAAGCCGGCAGCTGGCATTCGCTTCCCGATACGGCTCTCCGTTCAGCTCCGGTTCTGGCCTGCGGAAACGGTCAGAAGCTGCTGGCCCTGGCGGATGCTGAAAACATTTTCGTTTACGGAGAATCGCTGACGCTCCTGCACAGGTATCCGCTCCCTGTGGAGCGGAATGCTGTCGAATTTTGTTCCTTTTCTGCGGATGATGAACTCCTGTGCCTGGGGCTGACGGGAAATCGGTTTTGTCTTCTTCGGCTGTCCGACGGCCTGGCCAGTGACATCATCGACGCTGATAATACCTTCACGGAAATCTGGGCGGAGAAAACGCTTCAGGGGGATTACGCGATTACGTTCAAACGATTCGGATCGGATACGGGCTTCCTGATCCGGGAGGATTCCCTGAAGATCAGAGCCCGGATTCCGGGTCTCCTTGCGGCGCTTCCGGAATCAAATCTAATCCTGCGGAAAGGCGAAATGCCTTATTCTTCCAGTCTGTACATCTCTCCGGCCTATTCCCTGGAGGAATTGCTTAAAATGGCGGAATCGCGTTTCAAATAACATTCCGGCGGCACATTTCCTTCTTTCTCCTCCGCAGGCGCATCACGGATACGCGCCTTCAGATCTTCGGGCCCCCATTATCAGAAATGTTGAAAAGTTCCGGCCGAACTCGCCGGAGCTTGTCTTCATATGCTCAGTACTTCATGCTTTCTCTGCTGCAGGTATTCATTCGCTTTCTCGATCCCGTCATTCCATCTTGTCTCCAGGATCTGCCCCAAAGCCAGATCCCTGTCGTTTTTGTAGTTCAGCGTCAGGCCGGCCCGGCTCATCAGCGTGGAGCTGATCCAGCCCGGCAGCTTCAGGATCAGGCTGACCATTACGACCATGTCGGTGGAGACCGGCATCCTTCTGGCCCCTCTCATCCATCTGCCGAAATTGCCTGCGTCGACGTTCAGCGCCTCGGCCATCTTCTCGTAGGTCATCCGCGTCTCCTTCATCAGATTCTTCAGGCATTCCGGAAAGGTCTCCGGCATTGCGTTCTGGTATTTCACGATCTCCGGCCCCTCGTCGATGATCTCATTCCCCTCGGTTTGCCTGCGCAGGAAAAACTGCGTCCGTTCAATATACTCCGTGTCGCAGTTCAGCCGCCCGAAGATATATTTCCCGGGCCCGACCTGGATATAGATCCGCGTGAACCGCAGGCAGCATTCGTCCACATGCGCGTTCGCCCACGGCGTCAGCAGCCGTACGTCCCGCCCGTTCTGCCAGCCCTCCGTGACATATTTGGGGTCATTTTTTACATAATGTCCGTCTGCGTATATGAAACGCTTTCCCGCGTCGATCTCCCGGAATTCCCTGCTGCTCTCCCGCAGCCCGCAGAGTTCTCCCTCGCTGACGATGAATGTGTCTTCCGCCTTTTCCAGGCTTCCCCGCCGGAATGCGAAGGGTTCGATGTGTACGCCGTCCACCCAGTTCAGCGACCCTTTGGCCTCGTAGTGCCCCGTCTGGATCATCCTTCTCCGCATCAGGAAATTCGCGATTCCGTTCCGCGTGCAGATCCTTTTCCCGATCATTTCGTATAATTCGCCCATATGCCGGTATCCGGCAATCCGCAGCTTCTCCCGGCCGATATTTTCCGTCAGCCAGCTCAGCGGCAGCATCAGGCAGTCCGCTCCCCGGCTTGCCTGTTTTTCCATGAAGAAGAGCGGATCGGAAATCCGTTCGCCGCTCCGGATGGTTTTCTTCCGGGTCTTCACGCCCTCCAGGTCGCTTCTGCCGATTTCCTGCAGCTCGAAAAACAGGTCGTGGAGTTCATTGTGGAT
>JAFRGU010000011.1 GCA_017433675.1 Clostridia bacterium | reverse complement strand
GCTGGCGCACCCGATGGCGACGGTACACGGGCTGAACCTGCAGGAGGGCGGGAATACGATCTGATGGTATTCGCCGATCTGGTCCCTTGAGCTGTATCAGCAGATGAACGCGCGGCTGTACCGGCAGGGACAGCACGCGGAAACGGTGGTGATCATGCACATCGTGACGAAGAACACGATGGACGAGCGTGTGCTGCGGGCGCTGGAACGGAAGGATCGGATTCAGGAGGCGCTGATCGAGGCGGTGAAGGCGGAGGTGAAAGCTGTATGATGGAAAAGAAAATGATGAGTGGTATGGAATACCTGAATCAGATTCAGGAAGCGAAAGCACGGGTCAGGAAGCTGTGCGACAAAATCAGAAATCTGGAGGCCATGGCAACGGACGATGCATATCACCTGACGGGGCCAATTGGTCATGGGCAGACGGACCGGGACAAAACCGGGACCCTGATCGCGAAGAAGTGCGACGCTGAAAGAGAGCTGGAGGAAGCGGAAAAAGCAGCAGAGGAGATTCTGAATGAAGTCGGAATGGTGATTACTCAGATTGACAACCAGAACGCACAGAATGTTATCAGAATGCGATATGTGGATGGGATGAAATATGAGGATATCGCGGCGGAAATGATGTTCAGCGTGCCGAGAATCTATCAGCTACGGAGAACAGGAATAAAAGAAGTGGAAAGCATCATCAGGAGTGGATGATGGGGCAGGGAACTGAAAGATTATAGTTCATTATAGTCAATTATAGATTGATTATAGTCTGCCCAATATGATATTGTATACTCGCGGAAGCAGATTGGGGAACAAGATCCGAAACGTTCAAAACGATCGGGTCTTTTTTTCTGTTCTTTTTTGCGCGAAGCGCCGTCCCTCTCGTTTGCTGTGGTGGGAAAGCTTAATTATGAAAGGATATGTATGAGCAGAAGGAATCGTAAACAGCGGGACCGGATCCAGGCGGAGCCTTCGGCTGCGGAGGTTTTCTCGCAGGACGGGTACGTCAACAGGCCGGCCTTTCTGGGAGAGGCGTCGGAGCTGTTTTCAGCCGGGACGTTCGTAAGGAGCGGGCTGACACAGAATGCGGAGCTGCTGACAACGACGTACAGGGAGAACTGGCTGGCGAAGAAGATCATTGATATGCCGGCCGAAGATATGACCCGGGCCTGGTACACGCTGGCGGCGGATATCCCGGCGGCGGAGATGGACGCCCTGAGAAGGTTGGAGGCGAAGCACACCATCCAGAACGAGATCACGAATGCAATCAAGTGGGCAAGGCTGTACGGCGGGAGCATCGCGCTGATGGTGATCCGGGGAGACGAGGAATGCCTGGAGCGGCCGCTGGACCAGGACCGGCTGTTTCCAGGATGCTTCCAGGGGATTCTCGTGCTGGACCGGAGCCAGAACGTGACGCCCTCGATGGAGCTGGAGGAGGATCTGGACGATCCGGACTTCGGGCTGCCGAAGTATTATGATATTTCGGTGGAGGTCGGGGAGAAGGGTTATGTGCGGGTGCACCACAGCCGGGTGCTGCGGTTCATCGGGCGGGAGCTGCCGGGAGAGGAGATGAAACGGGAGAACTATTGGGGCGCATCCGAACTGGAGCATATCTGGGAAGAACTCCAGAAACGAAGCGAGGTATCGGCGAACATCGCGCAGCTGGTTTTCCAGGCAAACGTGACGACGCTGAAAATGGCCAGTTTCGCGGAGAACAGGGCGGGTGCCACGGATAAACAGCGGGAAAAGGTGTTGCGGTACATAGAGGAGCAAAACCGGATCCGGACATCTTTCGGGGTGCAGGTCATGAATACAGATGACTCCATGGAGAATCATCCTTACAACTTCGGAGGACTGAGTGAGGTTTACGCGGAGTTTATGATGGACATGGCCGGGGCGGCGGAGATTCCGGCGACACGGCTGTTCGGACGGAG
>JAFRGU010000067.1 GCA_017433675.1 Clostridia bacterium | reverse complement strand
GGGAACTCTGGGATCCCGGTACAGCGGGGATTGTCTGGTGATTCGGGATGAGACTCCCTATGACGCGGAGGGCCTGACCAGCATCGAGTACATTGCTGAGGAAGGCGTCATGATCTATCGGGGAACGACCATCTGCAATGTCTATTCCTCCGGATTCAGCACCCGGGAGATGACCACGCTTCAGGACTACCGGGATCAGATCAAGGAATATCAGATCAAGCTGCTCCGAAGCGAGGTAGCCACAGATGCCCGGATGGAAAAGCTGGAGAGCGAGGTTATGACCCGGGCGAGAGAGGTTCGGGCCATTGTCGGCGGCGCCAGAGGCAACATGAATAATCAGGAGTCTCTGCTGGGCATGGCCATCCAGGCACGCCAGAGTTACCTGAAACAGAAATACAGCGAAGACCAGCGGATGACCCGGCTGTACGATGATGAACAGAGTCAGATGCAGCGCATCAGTTCCTGGACAAAGCAGTACGCGGCACTGACGGAGGGAATTGTCAGTTTTTACAGCGATGGATATGAGTACGGGCTGACGATCAACAACTATGACCAGTTTACCCCGGCGCAGGTCCGGAGCATGCTGAACGGCAACAAGCCGGAGCAGAGCGCAACCCAGAAAGGGAAGACCACCATCTACCGCATGATCCGGGACGGCTACTGGAATGTGCTGATGATGGTGAGAGACAGCAACTGGAATCCCGTGGAGGGCGCGGTCTACGAGCTGCGGCTGGAGAGCTTCAAGGATACCACGGTGCAGGCACAGGTTGTTTCATTTACCCGAAGCGGCGGGGAGATGGTTGTCCGTCTGGCCGTGCAGGCTCCGGTACAGCCGATTCTGTATATCCGAACCTGCACGGGAGAGCTGGGGGATAATGTATCCACCCTGATGGTACCGGGCCGGGCGATTTACTATCAGGACAACATGGCCGGGGTTGTGGTGGTGGACGGACAATACCAGACTTTTATTCCGGTCAATATCCTGGAAAAGCGGGATGGCGCGGTTTATATTTCCGCTATCCAGCAGGGGGTTTTGTTTGAAGGACAGACAGTACGTCTGTTCTGAGCTGAAGGAGGAAGGAACATCCATGGCATTCAGGGACCTGGGAGCATGGCTGAAAGGCCTGCTGAACGGGGGACAGGGAAACAGCTCCCGGCGGCCGGACGGCGGTACCAGCTGCTACCGTCCGATCCAGCGGCGGAACCGGCAGGAAGAGGAGCTGGCGCGGGAAAAAGCAGCAGAGTATGCTGCGGGACAACCCCGGGTAGCCAGCCTGCATACCGGTTTTACCGGTATGAATCCGCCGCCGAGCGGGCCGATGCCAGTTCAGAATACGCAGAGCGGCTATCCCGGATTTGCGGGAGATAACGGTAATTCCGGGAATCCGGGATATTATGGGCAGGTCGGTTTTTCCGGAAATCCGGGATTTGCCGGGAACGACTCCCGGAATTTCGGCGGAAATGGATCCGCAAATGTTCCCGGCGGGAATATTTCCTACATGCCCGGGGTTTACGGGCAGGACGCCGGATCCACCTGTACCCACGTGGAACACATCATGACAATTACCTCTCTGAGAAGCTGCTATGACGCGATTGAGTGCATGAAGAACGAGGAAACGCTGATTGTAACCCTGGATGTGCTGGGCAGCGACAGCGAACGCATCCGGTGTCAGGACATGCTGGCCGGAGCGGCCTTTACGCTGGGCTGCAGCGTCCGGAATCTGCAGAGCGTCGGCGTGGTCATCATCGCACCGGCAGGAGTTAAGATTCTGCCTGAACGGCAGGTTCGGACCATGCCGGAGCCTCAGGGAATACCGCAGCAGGCCCCGGTCCAGGAGGGATACATTCCGCCGCGGGAACGCCGGAGCAGCCAGAATGCGATCGGGTGGGAAAATGCTACCAGCGGGATGAGCACGGGATACAATCCATATACAGGCTCCATGCCTGCGGCGGCAGGAGCGTACAGCGCCTACGGAGGATACTGAGTCCGGAGCCGGAACAGTGCAAGGAAGAACAGCTCTCAATGAGCTGAAACAAATGAAAGGAGCATGGAAAAATGGAACGGATTACGGTGGACCTGATCAGCAGCAAGGAGTTTACGATTGAAAACCGGGGATACAGCCGCCAGGAGGTGGATGAGTTCCTGGATGATGTCTGCGATGAGATGGAGCGGATGGAAGCGGAAATCCAGGAGCTGAGGCAGAAAAATACAGCGGTGCGGGAAAGTGCGCCGACCGCGGCCCCGGCAGCTGCGCCCAGCTCAGAAGAGGAAAGCCGTTTCCGGGAAATTCTGGAGATGGCCGCCCGTGTAAAGGAAGAAACCATCCGGAAGGCCAAGGAGGATGCGGAGGCGATCCGTGCGAAGGCTGAGGCCGAGGCGACCGAGCGGCTGGACGGGCTGAACGAGGAAAAGGATGCGCTGACCCAACAGGTTTCCCAGCTGAAGGAAACGGCAACGAACTACCGGAAGCAGTTTGAGGAACTGCTGCAGGCCCAGCAGGAAGCACTGGAAAAAGCGGCGGACCTGTTTTAAACGCTTTTCCGGAAGCCGGCATGACCGACTGCAGATTCCGGAGAGATAGATATCAGAAGACCGCAGGAGGACTTCCATGTTTGGATACAGACCCGACGGCAGACGACTGAAAGGCGTGGATCCGGTCGTCCAGATCACACCCTACATCATGCCTATGCGCTGCGATGCACAGGTGTTCCTGGAACACAAACTGGATTACGAGATGCTGAGCCGGTATATTGCGAAGAAAGGCGTGGAGGGGCAGAAAGTCACCTTCATGCAGATCATCGTAGCAGCATATGTCCGCGGCGTGAGCCAGCATCCGGAGATCAACCGTTTTATTAAGAATAAGCAGTATTATGCCCGGAACAACCTTTCTGTTGCTTTTACGATCCTGAAGGAAAGCCAGAATCATGACAGCCCGGAATCCGTTGTAAGGATTGAATTTGATCCTACGGACACGCTGTTTGATGTCCGGGACCGGATGGTTGCTGCGGTGGAAGCCAACCGCGGAGAAAACAGCGACGGAGATGTATTCGTTGACAAGCTGCTGAAGGTTTTATTCGCACTTCCGGGGCTGCCTAATCTGGTTGTGCAGCTGGTGCGGGTACTGGACCGGTACGGCCTGGCGCCGGGAGCGCTGATTAAGGAGCTGCCCTTCTACAACAGCATGTTCATTACCAACAACGCTTCCATCGGGCTGCATCATGTGTGGCATCACATCTACAACTTTGGAACCGTAAGTGCATTTTTCGGCATGGGCAGCATCCTGAAGGAAGCCACGGTGGATGCCGAAGGCAAGGCCCGGATGAAACGGTGGCTGCCGATCGGCGTAACGGTGGACGAACGCGTGACCAGCGGAGCTCATTACGCAGCGTTTTTCGCGGATGTGGTGCGCTGCCTGAACCATCCGGAAACGCTGGAGAACCCGCCGGAGACAGTCCGGTACGATCAGGGCGTGGAGTATCATGTGCCGAAGATCGGCACAGCCCGGGGATAAAGAACCAAACAAAAAG
>JAFRGU010000066.1 GCA_017433675.1 Clostridia bacterium | reverse complement strand
TCATCGGAGGAATGGAGCAGAATATCGCATTCCGCGGCCAGGGAGGAGAGCAGATGCTTTTCCTCCGGCAGACGGGGACTGACCAGCAGCCGGGTCGCGCTCTCCCGGGCGATGGGAATTCCCCGGAAGGCATAGGTCACCTCTTCCCGGATTTTACAGGCGGCGGGGTCGAAAGCTTCCGCTCCCGCCAGAGCGGCACAGACTGCATCCCCGGCAGGCGGAATTTCATAGAAAGCAGGCAGGCGCTGGAGATCCTTCTTCCAGATGGGCAGACGATACAGCCCGCAGACGACACGGAGCCGTCCGGGCAGGAAGGGATCCTCCTCCTCTGAACGGGGTGCCTGCATGATATCCCGGTGCCAGTCGCTGAGGAAATCCACGAGGGTGCGGCTGCGGGGAGAACGGAGAACGGAACGGAGACGGGTCAGCTGCTCCGTCAGGATCTGACGGTCCCCTTCGCTGAGGAAGGGACAGGGATCCTGGAAGACCAGACGGTCCCGGTCCAGCCAGTGGACAAAGGACGGGAACAGACCGGCGTGGGATCCGGAGAGGCGGGCAGCTTCTGTCCCGAGTTCCGGCAGGAGCAGAGCCACGGGCTGCAGGAGTGTTTCCTCTGCGCGCAGACAGACCAGTGAAGCACGGGAAACGCCCCGGGAGGTCAGAAAAGCCCGGCAGAAAGCGGAATCCTCCGGCTCCAGGGGCAGAAGAACGAGATCTGACTCCGAACCGCTGCGGCGCCGGTACTCCCGCAGGAGCAGAAAAGCCAGCAGACCCCGGGCTTCCGCCGTCCGGTCCCGGGGAACCGGAGCCAACAGACGTTCCGGCGCCGCGGCAACTGTAAAGAAGCGGCTTTCCTCCCGCATATCGGGCAGGAGGGAAACCGCGGGCAGCTCGCCCGCACTCTGGAACCGGATACCGGAAACCTCAACCCCGCAGACGGAAAAGACGCCGGCCATCAGTCCCCGGAGCGGGGAAGCCGGATCCACCCGGCGGCAGACGGAGAGCAGGTTTTTCAGCAGAATTTTAACGTCATTCATGGGATAGCCTTTTAGCAGGCTTCCCAGCCCGTCCCGCAGGGCGCGGGAGGCGTCCGCGGCGGCTTCGCCCTCCGCCGTCAGCATCCGGAATCCCTTCTCTGCGAGGTCCGGATCCAGAATTTCCCCGGCGAAGGGGGAGGATATGCCCTGGGAGCCCGGCTGATCCAGCCGGCCCGGGCGGCAGAGCGCATCGAGATCCGCCACGCAGCGCTGAACCGCGGCGGAAAGCATGCGAACCCTCCGCTCCTGCAGGCCAAGAGCATAGCGCTCCTCGGGCTCTCCGGCAGGCATGGCGGACAGCTTCTCCCGGGCGCTGACCTCGGCGACCCGACAGCGGTTCAGACAGTCCTCCAGCACCTGGCGCGCGCGGAAGCCGCCCATGCGCTCCAGCAGCGCATCCCGGTCCGCGATCAGACGGCTCAGTTCCTCCGCCATGGTATCCAGCTTCCGGAGGAGCTCCTCTTCCTCCGTATCCGACATGGAGACGCGATGTACCGGGGCGACCTTGTCCACTCCGGATTCCTCGGCCTCCTTCCGGGCCACATCCAGCTCGGCACCGAGGGTGACGGCCCGGCCGCAGGCTTTCACCGCTTCCTGCCAGAGGGCGGAAGCAGCCTCTGCCTCGCGCAGGGGAGCGGGAAGGCCGCGCAGCAGGGCGAGAATTTCCAGGAGCAGGGCCCGCAGCGTCCGATCCAGCAGAGCCAGCTCCGCAGGTTCCCTGCCATCCCTGAAGAAACGGCGGAAAAGCCCATTCCTCGTGGCGGGGGCCAGGGATCGCAGCAGGATCGGATGCTCAAAATACTGCCCCAGGGCCGGGAACAGATCACTGAGGCACCAGAATGCGCCACGGGCAAAAGCGGCCACCGCCCGGGCTTCCTGATCCAGGGCCTGCAGGGTCAGAATGCCGGGGATTTCCCGGGTATGCAGCCCGGGCGAGGGCCGGCGGGATTCGCCGAAGACTTCCCCGAGAATCCGGGCGGCGGCCCAGTCCAGGATTTTCCCGTTTTCCTCCGAGCGCAGCAAGGCGGAGGGAAGGCCCAGTAGCCAGAAGGCATCCGCGCCGCGGGTATCCCGCTCCTCCGAGGAACGGACCAGATCCCGGTCCCGCAGGGCGGAGAGAAAGGAGCGGACCCGTTCCAGATCCTCTCCGGCAGCTGACCCAAGGGGAGTGACCCGGCCGATGAGCCCAAGAAAAGGCGACAGTTCCGCGCCGGCAAAGGCATCCCGGAGAAAACGCACCAGCCCGAGGGCCAGCCCGGCGGCATATCCCTCGGTCAGCTCCGCGAAGAGCAGAATCCGGACATCCTCGCCCCGGGACAGATCCTCCCGGACCGCGGAAAGAAAACGCAGGAAGGGCGCAAGGGCGGCTGAATCGGATGCTTCGGAAGAGAATGGTTCCGCAGACCTGCCGGGCACCTGCTCCAACAGGGAGGCGAGGCCCCATTCGACGGCTTCGGGATCCGTGCGGTAGGCCAGGGGCTGGTTTTCCCCGCGCAGGGCCGCCAGCAGCAGGCGGCTGTTCTCATTCCGGATCAGTTCTGCCCGATCCGGCAGGGCGGGGCGCCAGGAAGAAACGGACCAGGCAGTCCGGAAAAAAGCAAACGCATCCTCTCCCTCGAAAAAACGATGGCAGGCGTTCAGATCCGCGATCATGCTGTCCGCCAGCGGAGCGGAAGCACCGCCGGAGACCCGCAGCATTGCTGCGGAAGGAACCTCCCGGGTGGCCCCGCAGCTCAGCGCAGCGAGCATGGCGGGGAGGGACCGGTCCGCGCCGGCCCCGAGGGGCAGGAAATACGCTTTCAAAAATGGCGCCCTTCTTTCCAATAATCATCCCAGCTCACAAAAGCTGTTCAGCCGGCCCCGACCCGGAGAGGACAGGGACAGTGCCGAACCAACTCTGAACATTAAAAAATTCGACGAAGCGGGGTCAAAACCCTGCTTTTGGGCCGCGGCGGAGTGCTGACAGCGTTCCGCGCGGAAAAGTGAAAAAATATTTCGAAATTTGGCAGGAAAAGTCGGAAACCATGCCGAAATATCCATGTGAAAAGAAAAAGAAAGGGCGTGGTGCCCATGGCAGCGGAGGATTCACGGAGAGCCGGATTCTGAACTGGAATCCCTCAGCCGTGGCTTTTGCGTATCCTTTGGATGATACTGAATGACGGAAAGGAGCTCACCTGAACGAATGAAACTGACAATTAACGCGCGGAACATGTCCGTGACGCCGGGAATTACCCAGCGGATCGAAAAAAAGACCAATACCATGAGCCGGTACCTGTTGTCGGAGACGGAGATGCAGGTCCGGATGCGGAAGGAAAAGAATGACGACCGGGTGGTGGAGATTACCGTTCCCATGGGGAACAACGTGACTCTCCGCAGCGAGGCGACGGATCCAAACCTCTTCGTGGCCATCGATCAGGCCCTGACGAAGATGGAGCGCCAGATCCGCAAGCATCGGACCAAGCTGAGCAAGCGCCTGCGGGAGGACGCCTTCGCCGAGCAGCCGGAATATCTGGAAGAGGAACCGGAGGAGGAGCAGCTGAAGGTGGTTCGCCGGAAGACTTTCCCGGTGCGCCCCATGAGCGTCGAGGATGCCACCATCGAGATGGAGCTCCTGGGACACAGCTTCTTCGCCTTTGTGAATATCGACACGGACAGAACCAATGTGCTGTATCTGCGGAAGGACGGCAACCTGGGTCTGCTGGAGCCGGAAGCATAAAACAGGACCATCCGGCGGGCGCCCCGAAAGCCGGGGTGCCCGCGGGGCCGCGAAAGCGGCCCTTTTCTTGTGTGCCGGCACTTGCAGGATCGGGCAGATCCTGATACAATTTCCGGGAAGCTACAAAAGAGAAAATCAGAGAAACAGCGGAGGCCGGGAATATGGAAGAAGCAATTATGCGGGCGGTAAACGCCTTTGCCCTGCCGGAGGGAGAAATCCGGATCGAAGCGCACGGAAACGGTCATATCAACCGAACCTACAAAGTGACAGTTGTGGGAGACCGGCAGCAGTATATCCTGCAGTGGATCAACCAGTATGTGTTCCATCAGCCGATCCAGGTACAGGAGAATATCCTGGCGGTGACCAATCACCTGCGGCAGAAAATTCGGGAGGAGGGCGGAGACCCGGACCGGGAGACCCTGCGGGTGATCCTGACAAAGGACGGCAAGCCCTGTTATCATGACGGGGAGGACAACTGGTGGCGGATATTTCCGTTTGTGGAGGGTACATACAGCCGGGATCTGCCGGACACGCCGGCGCTGTTTGAGAAATGCGGAAGCGCTTTCGGCAGATTCCAGCGGCGGCTGGATGATTTCCCCGCAGAGAGCCTGCATGAGACCATTCCGAATTTCCACAACACACCCTGGCGGGTCGAACAGCTGGAAGCGGCGGCGAGAAAGGACGCGGCGGGGCGGCTGAAGGAGGTTCGGGAGGAGCTGGATTTCTGTCTGAAGCAGACCGAATGGACAAGCCGGCTGACGGATGGCCTGAAAAGCGGAGCGCTCCCGCTGCGGGTGACCCATAACGACACGAAACTGAACAATGTGCTGCTGGATGAAAAAACAGAGGAAGCGATCTGTGTCGTGGATCTGGATACGGTTATGCCCGGACTGATTGCCTATGACTACGGCGAAGCGATCCGCACCGGAGCGTGCACCGCACCGGAGGATGAGCGGGATCTCAGCCGAATCGATTTTTCGCTGCCCCTGGTTCATGCCTATACCCGGGGTTTCCTGCGGGAGACCGGGAAGCACCTGAGCGAGACGGAGATCAGATCCCTGCCCTGGGGAGCGCGGATGATGACCCTGGAGAACGGCATTCGCTTTCTGACGGACTACCTGGACGGAGACCATTATTTCGCCATTCACCGGCCGAAGCATAATCTGGAACGGGCGCAGGCGCAGCTGACGCTGCTGAAGAAGATGGAAGAACGGTGGGAGGAGCTGCTGGGCGCGCTGGAAGCCTGAAATGCAATGGGGAATCGGATCCCAAAGCAACGGGGATTCCGGAAGGCAGAAGCAGTTCCCCCGAATTTCAGAACAGGGATGCTCCCGACCGGGGGGATATCGCTTTACAATCCTTCAGGCAGCCGCACAGATAAGCGTTTTTCACGGCTGAAGGACGGTGATCCTATCAAAAAGGCCCCAGGCTGATCCGCCAGGGGCTTTTTCCGTGATTTTGTTTGATTTTATTATGCGACCTTCTGCTTCAGACGGGGGGCACATTCCCGGGCCGAAACCGAGCGGGCGGAGATACCATGGTCCGTTTTGGCCCAGTGCTGCTGATCTCCGCAGCGGAGGAGACCGCCCAGCTGCATGAAGGCGCCGACGACGGCGTTTGCAACGAAACCGCCCATCATCAGCGGAAGCGTTTTCAGGCGGAAGGAGATGCGGTTATCCATCCAGTCTGCCAGATAAAAGAGAAAGAAATAGCTGTAGGCCAGGATGATGACCCCCAGGAACACCCCGCCGGCCGAAAAGGAGAGCAGAGGACGCTGGGGCCGGAGAAACCAGACGCCCAGCGTGGCGGCGGCCTGCAGGAGGGAAAGCGGGAAGGCGGCCACGCTGTACATATACGTCAGGAGGCTGAGAAACTCACCGGGGCGGAGCCGCCCCGCAAGGAAGCTTTTCAGTACAGCGCCGGTGTTTTTCAAGGTGACAAACCACTGGCCCTGCCCCCAGCGGGTCCGCTGCCGGATGGCGGCGCGGAGCCGGGTGGGTTTTTCATCATAGACCCGGGTATTATGGTTCCAGAGGATGCGCCGTCCGTCCAGGGTGGCTTCCACCTGGATTTCAAAATCCTCCGTGAGGGACATGGTGGTCCAGCCGCCGCGCTGGAACAGATAAGCGGTGGACATGGCGAAGCCTGTGCCGCCGATGGGGCAGTTCAGACCCAGCCGGTGTTTGGCCAGATCAAAAAACCGGTTCGTGAGGGTATAACCGCTGTAATAGAACCAGGCGATCACACCCTGCTTGTTTTTGGCGCCCAGGTAGCACTGGATGAAGTCCGGGCGGCCGCAGTCCAGATACTGGGAGTTGACCTCACGGAACATATTGGTGTCCATCAGATTATCCGCGTCGAAGATCATCATCAGGTCATAGCGGTTCTGATAATCTCCCAGGGAATTCAGCGCCTTGCGGAGAGCGATCGGCTTGCCCGTGGGGGCGTCCGGTCCGTCCTTCCAGGTTTCGATGACCCGGGCACCGGCCCTGCGGGCAACTTCGGCCGTACGATCCGTGCAGTTATCAGCGATGACATAAAAATCATAGAGCTGGCGGGGATAATCCATGGATTCCAGATTATGGATGATATCCCGGATCACCCGTTCCTCGTTATGCGCCGGAATCAGCACCAGGAAACGGGACGAAGGATCGTGGTCCGCGTAATCCTTTGTGGATTTTTTGAAACCGAAAAGGCCGATGACAATTTGATAGAACATTGAAAACATGAGGAAAACCCCTGCGAGGGCGGCTATTGCCTCCAGGGCCCATATGAACGTTTCCATTCCTGCCTCCATTAACCTCCATGTGCAAGCGCATCGTTCACTGCGGCTCCACCTTCCGGAGCGACGACCGGTTTTCTGACGAAAAACCGAACCGAATTAAACATCAGGTTTTTGGGTTTGTCAAGAACCTGCATGGAGCGGCAGCGCATTTCTGATAATGTCGGCACCAAATTTACTATTGACAAATACGCAGCAATCATATAGAATTGGAAAAAATCTAACCAGATAGGAGGCTTTTTCCATGAAAAAACTGTTCGCTGTACTTTTGACGGCCGCCATGCTGCTTTCCCTGGCGTCCTTTGCTTCGGCGGAAGGCGCATCCGGCAAGGTTATGCTCTACTCCTCCATGCAGGAGGCGCAGCTGCAGGCCATTGAGCAGGCTTTTGAAGCCAAGTATCCCGGCGTCGACATGGAATATTACTATGCCGGCGGCGGCAAGCTCGTCACCAAAATGACCACCGAAGCCCAGGACGGCGGCCAGATCGCCAGCGACCTGGTGTGGCTGGGCGACCCCTCCGACTATGAAGTGTTCAAGAAGAACGGCTGGCTGGAGCCCTATGTGTCTCCCGAGACCGACCACATCGCCAAGGAATACATGGATCCCGAAGGATACTACACCGCCGGCCGTCTTGTGACGATGGGCATCGCGTGGTTCATCGGTGTGGATGAGGCAGACGCTCCCAAGACCTGGAACGACCTGCTGGATCCCAAGTGGCAGGGCCAGATCATCATGACCGACCCGGCACAGGCCTCCACGACCAAGTACTGGATGGCCGCCATGATGCAGAGCGAAAAATACGGCCCGGAATTCTTCAAGAAGCTGCGCGAGAACGGTGTGGAGCTGGAGAGCGGCACCACGGCCACCCATAACCGTGTGGCTGACGCTTCCTACCAGGTCGGCATCTGCCTGGACTACGTGTCCGCCAATCTGATTGCGGAAGGCTCTCCCATGGCGTTCCACTACACGACGGAGGACGTCATCACCATGACCAGCCCGGTGGCCATCATCAAGGGCTGCGCCAACCCCGACAACGCCAAGCTGCTGATGGACTTCATCCTCTCCAAGGAAGGACAGGAAGTGCTGGTTGCCAACAACCTTGTTTCCGTCCGCGACGACGTGGAGATGCAGGTTGACACTTCGGCCATCGCCGCCATCAACATGCCGGTGGATTACACTGAGCTGGGCGAAAACCTGCAGGGCTATCTGGATCAGTTCAACGAAATCTTCGGCAAGTAATTCCGACTTTTCCCAGCGGGGCATGCGCGTTCGCCAGACGGGCGCGCGTCCCCGCTTTTTTCACTGATATCCAAAGGAGAGAGACAGATGGCAAACGTCAGGTTTGAGGACATCACGTTCCGATATGGAACCAACACCGTGCTTGAGCACTTCTCTCTGGACGTCGAAAGCGGGAAAATCGTCTGTCTGGTCGGCCCGTCAGGCTGCGGAAAGACAACGCTGGTACGCGCGCTGCTGGGACTGATCAAGCCGGAAACCGGTTCCATCACCGTGGGCGACCGGTGCCTGTTCGACGCGAAGAAACGCATCAACGTGGCGGCGGAGAAGCGCAATATCGGCATCGTGTTCCAGGACTATGCGGTATGGCCGCACATGACCGTACTGGAAAACGTATGCTATCCGCTGAAGAAGCAGCGGGTGCCGAAGGACGAAATCCAGAAGCGGGCGATGCGGGCGCTGGAGCAGGTGCACATGACCGAATACGCCCGGCATCTGCCGAATCAGCTGAGCGGCGGCCAGCAGCAGCGCGTAGCCATTGCCCGCGCCATCGTGGTGGACAGCGACGTGCTGGTGATGGACGAGCCCATCACCAACCTGGACGCCAAGCTGCGGGAGGAAATGCTGCTGGAGATCCGGATGATCCAGAAGCGGCTCGGCGCCACCATTCTGTATATCACCCACGACCAGCAGAGCGCCCTGCAGCTGTGCGACAAGATGGCCATCATGCAGCAGGACGGAACCCTGTGCCAGTACGGATCCGACGAGGAGATCATCCTGCGGCCGGCCAACCGCTTCACCTTCGAGTTTATCGGCGTATCCAATTTCATTCCGGTGCTGAACAGCGCTGCCGGTCCTGCGCTGGACTGCGGGGAGCAGATTCCCTACAGCGGCGATGTGCCGGCCGAGGCGCTGGCGGGGGGATGGGAGATCGGCGTGCGGCCGAACGACATCGTCTTCGACGCCGGCTCCCCGATGCGGGCTCGGGTGGACTCCCGGGTGTTCCTGGGCAGCGAGTACAACTACTTCCTTTCCCTGGGAAAGAAGCAGATCCGCATGCAGCAGAGCATGCTGGATGCCAGGACCCAGGGAATCGCGGACGAGGGGTCTGAGGTCGGCATCCGGTTCCTGAACGTCCGCTTCTATCCCGCCAAAAAAGGAGGGTCCGCAGCATGAAACGAATGGACGGCGTAAGCCCCGATCTGGCCGCGGTGGACGGCCGCAGACGCTTCAATATGGATAAAATGATGACCGCAGTCTGCTTTATCCTGCTGCTGATCATCGTGGTAATCCCGATCGTGATGATCGTCTACAACGCGTTCTTCTATGAGGGTAAATTCGAGATCAGCCTGTTCGTGGAGCAGCTGACGGAGCCCAACAACCTGGGCGCCATGTGGAACACGCTCAAGATCGCGGTCTTCACGACCATCCTCGGCACTGTCATGGGCGTTTTCTATGCCTGGCTGCTGGGACGCAGCGATATTCCCGCCAAGGGCCTCATGCGCGCGCTGTTCAACATTCCCTACATGTTTCCGCCCTTCCTGGGCGCCATGGCGTGGGATATGATGTTCAACGGCCGCTCCGGCTACATCAACAAATGGCTGCGGGACCTGCTCGGGCTGAGCGTAATGCCCATCAACATCAACTCGGTATGGGGCATCGTCTTCGTGGAAGTGAGCTACTATTTCCCCTTCGTGTTCATGCAGGTGGTTTCCGCCCTGGAGCGCATGGACCCGACGCTGGAGGAATCCGCCCGCATCGCCGGCGCCAAGCAGCGGCAGGTGATCTGGAAGATCACGCTTCCGCTGGTGAAACCCGCCATTTCCGCCGGAGCGCTGCTGATTCTGACCACCTCGCTGGCGCATTTCGGCGTGCCGGCCATCCTGGGATACGCCAAGCGGATCTATACTCTGCCGACGCGCATCTATGAGGTCATCTACAACTCCGGCGGATCCTTCGACGGGATCCGGCAGGGCGCGGCCATCTCCGTGATGCTGGTTGTCGTCGTGGCGGCGGCACTGATCCTGCAGAACCGGATTCTTTCCGCCGGCAGCTATGACATCATCAAGGGCAAGTCCATGCGCCCGACACTGATCAAGCTGCGCGGCGCCAAGATTCCGCTGTTCATTCTCGCGATTTTCACACTGATCATGATCGTCATCGTCCCCCTGGTCATGATTGTGCTGATCTCCTTCCTGAAGGCGTACGGCCTGCCGCTGGAATTCAAAAACTTCACCTTTGCCCAGTACGAGAAGGTGTTCAGTGCCAACGGCACGATTGCCTCCATCCGCAACTCCCTGTTCGTGTCCATCACGGCGGGCATCATCTGTATGTTCCTGGGCACGCTGGTGGCCTATGTGGTGCAGAAAATCCGGCCGAAGGGCAAGGGCGCGCTGGAGGTCATCTCCATGCTGCCCTACGCGATTCCCGGCACGGTACTGTCCATTGGCGTGATCCTGGCCTGGTCCGGCCGCATCCTGGGCATCAACCTCTACAATACCATCTGGATCATTCTGGTCGCCTATCTGGCGCGGTACCTGTCCTTCAGCATGAAGACCTCTTCGGCGGCGCTGCTGCAGGTGCATTCGTCCCTGGAGGAAGCGGCGCGGGTCTGCGGCGCTTCCCATACGGAGAGCCTCGCGGATGTGACGCTGCCGCTGATCCGGCCTGCGATGGTTTCCGGGTTCTTCCTGATCTTCCTGCCAGCCATGCGCGAGGTGACCACTTCCATCCTGCTTTACGGGCCCTATACGCGCACCCTGGGCGTCCAGATCTATTCGCTGCGCGACGCGGGCATGATTCCGCAGGCGGCGGCGCTGGCCACAGTGGCCATCGGCATCATCATTATCCTGAACACCATTGTGACCAAGCTGACCAAAGACCGGAAGGGGGTGTAAGCCGTGGCGGATCAGATTGTGCTGGATCATGTGACCAAAAGATTCACAACCAAAACGCTGGGCAACATCACGGCCGTGGACGACTTCAACCTGCGGGTGCATGAGGGGGAGTGCTTCTCCTTCCTCGGACCCTCCGGATGCGGAAAATCCACCACTCTCCGGATGATCGCGGGCTTCGAGGATCTGACGGAAGGCGAGATTGAGCTTTGCGGAAAGCTGGTTTCCTCCAGCAAAAAGAATCTCTATGTGCAGCCGGAGGACCGGGGGCTGGGCATGGTTTTCCAGGCCTTCGCCGTGTGGCCGCACATGAACGTATTCGAGAACGTGGCGTTCCCGCTCCGGATCCAGAAGATCAACAAGACGGACATTACGAAACGGGTGAACGAAGCGCTGCACCATACCAGCCTGACCGGTCTCGAGAAGGCTTTTCCCAGTGACCTGAGCGGCGGACAGCAGCAGCGCATCGCCCTGGCCCGGGCCATCGTCACCAACCCAAAGGTCATGCTGCTGGATGAACCGCTGTCCAACCTGGATCCCAAGCTGCGGGAAACCATGAGATTCGAAATCAAAGCCCTGCAGCGGAAATTCAATTTCACAATCATTTTCGTGACGCACGATCAGAGCGAGGCGATGGCAATCTCCGACCGGATGATGGTCTGCGACATGGGCAAGATCATGCAGATCGACACCCCGGAGAACCTGTATAACAAGCCATGCAACCGCTTTGTGCACAATTTCCTGGGGGAGAGCACCTTTATCAACGTGGTCATCCGGGACGGAAAAGCCTACCCGAAGGGCCATACCGAGCAGGCGCTGGACCTGCCCGTGCCGCCGGACGCCGCCGCGGAGATGGTGGTGGCCACGCGGCCGAATGAGATCGCGCTGACCGGTCCCGGCGAGGGCGGTTACGCCTCCCACATTGAAAAGCGGATTTTCCTGACCGACCGGACGGAATACCTGGTGCCGGTGGGAGAACAGCTGCTGAAGGTGCAGACGCCGCACCGGGTGACCTTCGCCCAGGGCGAAGCCTGCAGCGTGCATCTGGTGGAACCCATGTGGTATCCTGCCGACGATGAAGCGGCTGAGAAGGAGCGCGCCAGGCGGCAGCTTGTGTAAGAAGAAACCGGTTTATCCCAATCAAAGAGCACCGTTTTCGCGGTGCTTTTTAATTGGCATTACGGCAGACCGGCCCAAAGGGCAGGACGAACCGGCCCATGTGTTCCGGCTTTTTCTCTTGCGTCCGATACCTGAATTTGCTATAATGCCTCCGTTGTCTGTTCAGGGGAGAGAAGGGCACGCGATGCAGCTGCCGGGAATGCAGCCCCTGAAGGATTCAGTATGACAGGACGGGGAATCCGTCCGCGATAATCAGCGGAGGGGTATATGCTGAAACAATATCTGATTACATTTCTGATTTCCATGGTTCCCCTGATTGAACTCAGGGGAGCTTTACCTTATGCACTGGCCAACGGGATTCCCACCCTGCCGGCCTATCTCGTGTGCATGGTGGCGAATATGCTGCCGGTGCCGGTGATCTTTTTTTTCGCGCGCAAAGTACTGGAATGGGGCGCGGATAAAAAGTACATCGGCGGCTTTTTTACCTGGTGTCTGGAAAAAGGGCACAAAGCGGGCAGAAAGCTCCAGGAGAAAGCCGGCACGAAGGGCCTTTTTATCGCACTTCTGCTTTTTGTCGGCATCCCTCTTCCCGGGACCGGCGCCTGGACGGGCACCCTGGCCGCGAGCATTCTGGATATGGATTTCAAATCCAGCGTACTGGCGGTTTTGCTGGGTGTCATGCTGGCTGCCATCATTATGGGCGTTGGAAGCCTGCTTGTGATTAACGGCATTCATCTGTTTGGCTGAAAGAGGTGTTTCACCAGTGCTGCAGTGGATTCTTGACGTTGTGCGCGGAGCTGTGATCGGCGTTTCCAATATCATCCCCGGCGTATCGGGCGGAACCATGGCGGTGTCCATGGGCATTTATGACCGCGTGATCTATGCTGTCAATCAACTCTTCCGGCAGTTTAAAAAGAGCTTTCGGGAGATTCTGCCGATTCTCATCGGGGTACTGATCGGTCTGTTTGCTTTTGCCGCGCTCATCGGCAGCCTGCTGGGAACGAATTCCGATGAGATCCCGGGTACCCGGCTTCCCACCAATTTTGCATTCATTGGCTTAATTCTCGTCGGACTTCCCGCCATTTTCAAGCGGGTAAACATGAGAGAAGCCAAAGTCCCCGGTCTGATTCTTTTCCTGCTTTTCCTGGCGCTGGTGGTGGTACTGCCCCTGCTGAGTCCGCCGGAAATGAGGACTGTGGATCATTCCCTCTGTACAGCTCTTCTGATGATTCCGCTCGGCGCGATTGCTTCCACCACCATGGTTATTCCGGGTGTTTCGGGTTCCATGATTCTGATGCTTCTGGGGTACTACAATTCCGTCATCAATGCCATGAATGAT
>JAFRGU010000065.1 GCA_017433675.1 Clostridia bacterium | reverse complement strand
GGATTTCTTCGGAGCGGCCATCGGCATGGGAAAAACAAAGGATTTCAAAACCTTTACCCGGGTGGAGAATCCGTTCATTCCCTTCAACCGGAACGCGGTGCTGTTTCCCCGGCGTGTGGGCGGCATGTATAAGCTGCTCAGCCGTCCTTCGGACAGCGGACATACGCCTTTTGGGGATATCTTCCTGAGCGAGAGCCCGGACATGATCTACTGGGGAAAGCACCGGCATGTCATGGGACGGGGGCATGAATGGTGGGAGAGCGTCAAAATCGGCGGCGGAGCGGCGCCCATCGAAACCACCGAAGGATGGCTGATGTTCTACCACGGGGTGAGCAGCACCTGCAACGGATTTGTGTATTCGATGGGCGGGGCGATCCTGGATCTGGATGAGCCGAGCAAGGTGCTTTACCGGTGCGAGAACTACCTGCTGACGCCGGAGGAGCCCTATGAGGTGACAGGGTTTGTCCCCAACGTGGTTTTCCCCTGCGCGACGCTGCAGGACGAGGACACGGGACGCATCGCGATCTACTATGGCTGCGCGGATACGCATGTGGGACTGGCGTTTACGAAGGTGGACGAGGTGGTCCGGTATATCAAGGATCACAGCGTCCTGGGCCCTGGGGACGGAGAAGCAGTACACCATTACTGAGCGAGCGCGCTGCAGGTGAATCCGGAGCACATGATGATGCCGAAAAGGAAAAGAAGGAGTGAGCACAGTTGCGGCAGAGAAGTTTCGAATCCCTGATGGAGGCCTATGAGCGGCTGCTTTCCAGGCCGAATCCGGTGGATGAGCATTTTTACAACGGACTGTACAGCCGGTACCGGAATCCGGTGCTGACACGGGAGCATATTCCTCCCTTCTGGATGTATGACGCGAACCCCAAAAGCAATCCCTTTATGATGCAGCGGCTGGGCGTCAACGCAACGCTGAACAGCGGGGCGCTGAAGGTGAACGGGAAATACTGCCTGGTTGTACGGGTCGAAGGCATGGACCGGAAAAGCTTCTTTGCCGTGGCAGAGAGCGACCGGCCAACGGAAGGCTTCCGTTTCCGGGACCGGCCGATCCTGCTGCCGGACACGGAGAAAGCGGAGACCAATGTATATGACATGCGGCTGACCCAGCATGAGGACGGATGGATTTACGGCGTATTCTGCTCCGAAAGCAAGGATGCCGGGAATCCGGATCTGTCTGCGGCTGTGGCAGCCGCTGGTATCGTACGGACGAAGGACCTGGAGAACTGGGAGCGGCTGCCGAACCTGAAGACCCTGCGGAGCCCGCAGCAGCGCAACGTGGTCCTGCATCCGGAACTGGTTGACGGGAAATATGCCTTCTATACCCGGCCCATGGATGATTTCATCGAGACCGGAAGCGGGGGCGGTATCGGCTTCGGCCTGTGCGAGGATATTCAGAAGCCGGTGATCGACGAAGAAAAAATTATCAGCCGCCGGCGCTACCATACCATCACCGAGAGCAAAAACGGCGCCGGGGCAGTGCCGATTAAGACGGACAAAGGATGGATCCACATTGCTCACGGTGTCCGGAACACGGCGGCCGGGCTGCGGTATGTGCTTTATGCCTTCGCAACGGATCTGCAGGATCCCTCCCGCGTAATCGCTGAACCCGGCGGCATGCTGCTGGGGCCGATGGGACGGGAACGGGTTGGCGACGTGAGCAATGTGACCTTTACGAACGGCGCAATCGCGGATGACGATGGGAAAGTTTACATCTATTACGCTTCGTCCGATACCCGGATGCATGTGGCGGAAACAGATACAGAACGGCTGAAGGACTATGTATTCAATACCCCGGAAGACGCCCTCCGGAGCGTCGACTGCGTGAAGCAGCGGATGGCGCTGATTGAGAGGAACCTGGCCTTTCTGAACCGGAAGGAATAAGACAGGCGCGTAAAGACCGGAAAATTCCCGATGGCCTGTGCCGCCGGGATTTTTCCGATTTCCGGAGCCAAGAAAAAGACAGAACATGCTTCAGGCGGGAGGACTGCAGGATGCTGAGGATTTCTCCGATTTTTTCAGACGGGGCGGTACTTTGCCGGAGAAAGGAACTTCGAATTTTCGGCGGGGCAGAGGACGGCACCCGGGTCCGGTGTGAACTGCGGGATGCAAAGGATGCGCTGCTGGCCCGGGGAGAAGGGATTGCCCGGGAAGGACAGTTCCTGATTCTGCTGCCGCCCCAGGAGGCGGCTACCGGCTGCCGGCTGATGATTTTCGCCGGGAATGAACGGTATACGGCCCTGGATATCTGCATCGGTGAAGTTTATCTGGCCGGAGGCCAGAGCAACATGGAACTGGAGCTGCAGAATGCGGACGAGGGGCAGGAGCTGATTGCGGGGCATGTGAATCCGATGGTCCGGTATTTCAACGTCCCGAAGTTCGGATACTTCTGCGCGGAACGGGAGAAGGCGTGGGAGCAGGTTCGGTGGAATGCCATCGGCCCCGGCCGCGGAAAGGATGTCAGCGCAGTTGCCTACTTCTTTGCGATGAAGATGCAGCGGGAGCTGGAAGTGCCGGTGGGAATCATCGACAGCTACCTGGGCGGGACTTCCGTGGCCTGCTGGATGGACGAGCCGTGGCTGCGGCGAACGGGAGAGGGATGCCGGTACCTGCGGGAATATGCGGAGGAAACAGCAGGCATAACGATGGAGGAATCCATCGAGAAGGAACGGATCTTCCGGCATACCCTGGATGCCTGGAACGACAGGATGGCCGCCTGGAAGGCGGCACATCCGGGAGGAGCCTGGGAGGATCTGGTGGCGGAGATCGGACCATGCCCCTGGGATCCGCCGAAAGGTCCGGCTTCTCCCTACCGGCCGGCCGGACTGTATGAGACCATGATTGCACCGCTGATTCCGCTGGCGCTGACGGGAATCCTGTATTACCAGGGGGAGGAGGATACCTGGCGGACGGAGCAGTATGATACGCTGATGATGTCCCTGATCGACCGGTGGCGCACCGCCTTCCGCTCGGAGGAACTGCCTTTCCTGTTTGTTCAGCTGCCGATGTGGATCGAAAAAGGCGCGAAAGACAGCAAAACCTGGCCGGCCCTGCGGATGCGGCAATGCGAAACGCGGGACCGGATGCGGCACACAGGGATGGTCTGCCTGCTGGATCAGGGGGAATATGACAATATCCATCCGACCAATAAGCGGGTGGTGGGAGAGCGGCTTTACGAGCTGGCAAAGAAGGAAATTTACGGCCTGAAGGGAGAAACCTCCCCGCGGGTGACCGGGCGGAGGATCGAGGGCAGCATGATGACGCTGGAGACGGATCAGCCGCTGATGACCGCGGACGGGAAGGAACCGGCCATGCTGGAGCTGGCAGGGGCGGACGGTGAATTCAAGCCGGCAAGAGCCATGCTGGAAGGGCCTATGCTGCATCTGACCGCCGCAGGGGTACAATATCCAGTCCATTGCCGGTACGCATGGACAGATTACGGGATCGTGAACCTCTTTGCTGCCAACGGACTGCCGCTGGAACCTTTCTGTTTCTGAAAAAATATTCCCGGATTCGGACAGAATCCGGCCGGCCGGCAGCACCGGAAACGGAGAAGCGGATCCGCACGGACTGAGGGAAAGATGAAGATACTCTTAACTGCTTTTGAACCCTTCGGAGGGGAGAACGTAAACCCGGCCCAGGAGGCGGTCAAGCTGGTCCGGGACGAAATTGCCGGAGCCCGGATTATTAAGATTGACGTTCCGGTCGTTTTCGGGGAAAGCATCGATACCGTTCGGAAGATGATGGAGAAGGAAAAACCGGACGCTGTATTATGCATCGGACAGGCGGGCGGACGCACAGGGCTGACACCGGAACGGGTGGCGATCAATATCGATGATGCCCGGATCCCGGACAACGCAGGAAATCAGCCTGCGGATCAGCCGGTTTTTCCGGATGGGCCTTCCGCTTATTTTTCCAGCCTGCCGGTGAAGGCCATGACGGCAGCGATCCGGGACGCGGGGATACCGGCCAGCCTGAGCAATACGGCCGGAACCTACGTATGCAACCATCTGATGTACGGCGTGCTGTACCATATTGCAAAAAGCTTCCCCGGGACACAGGGCGGTTTCATGCATGTGCCTTTCCTGCATGAACAGGTGACGGATCGGCCGAATACGGCCAGCCTTTCAGTCCAGGATATCGTAACCGGAATCGAGGCAGCGATTACTGCGATTGCGGAAAACAGGCGGAATCCGGAAAAAACGGAAGGCTGCATCCGCTGATCTCCGGCGAGGGATCAGGAGAGCAGCCTGTATGCAGCGAAACAGCAGCAGCGAAATCATCTGAAAATCCCGGAACACAAAAACTGTCCGGGGATATGATGCATGGACTGATCTGAAAAAACGGAAAAAACCAGAAAAGATGGCCGCGCTTCATCCGGAACGCGGCCATCTTTTCTGTACCGGCGCTTTAATGCTGCCAGTCCGGGAACTGCTCCCGGAAGGTGGAATGGAAATATTTCTTCATGACAGGTTCATATACCGCTTCGGCATACTCCTCCAACTTGCCCAGGTCATAGAGATACTGCAGAACCGTGTAACGATCCCGGAAAGTGCGGCCCCGGAGAATGCCTTCCACGTAGCGCTTTTTGTCCGTAACGGTAAAGGGAATCTGCAGTTTTTGCTGTAATTTCTCAATCCGCTCAAAGGCAGGCAGATATTTTTCGATCAGCAGCCTGATATGCATGTCATCCGTTTCCCGATGGAGCCTGCGGAAAAGTTCGATGGCCGTAAAGGTTCCTTCGCCCACCTCGATGCCGTGCAGATTGGGTACTTTGCCTTCCTCCACATCCATGACCTCCCAGGTCTGGCCGATCATATGCTCGGTGCCGGAGGCCGGACGGGAGGATCCGCAGAAAGCGATGCATTCCCCGGACAGAATCAATCCTTCGCTGGCGGCGCGTATGGCGGCCATATCCCGGTCCTTCAGCGTGGCGGCAGCGGTTACGCACTGATCCGTCGCTTTCAGCACCATATCCGCAATCTGACCGCAGTAGTATTCCCCGTTCCTGTCCCGGCTGATTTCCCAGTCCAGGATGGCTACGTATTTGCCAATCATATCCCCGACGCCGCTGAGCAGCAGGGGATAGGGCGCCTGCGCGTTCACGGAAAGGTCAATCACGATATGCCGGGCGATCGAGCAGTTATATACGATCTTTTTCCGGCCGTTGAGCAGCGGAGCCACCACGGAGGCATAGCCGTCCATGGACGGCGCGGTGCCGACCACGCCGTAGGGGATGCCCAGCCGGTAGCTGACCATGCGGCAGGTATCATTCAGGGAACCGGAGCCCACCGCCAGGATATAATCCGGATTCAGAGACCAGGCATTGATATCATATACCTCCCGATCCCGACCCGCTTCCATCAGTACCTTGCCGATGTTTTCCGCATTCGGCAGGGCGGGAGAGGGAAGAACCAGGGAATGGGACAGGATCCCTTTTTCCCGCAGAATTTCTTCCACCCGTTTTCCCGCTACCAGATAGGTGTTTTCATCCGCTACCAGAAATATCCTGTGAAAGGCTTTCAGAATATCACCCACTTTTTCGACGGCATGGTCCGATACCTCGATCACTTCAGTGGGAATGCTGTGATGCTTCTGTACGCAGGTGCAGTCCATTTCGATCATGATGTTTCACTCCTGTCCTTCATTATTCCGCCATGTGATGGATATAGGGCATCTCGGGCAAATTCCCGAACCGGTAAAATGACCGGGCGTTTTCATGGAAAAAGAGCTGTTTTTCCGCGTCCGTCAAAAGCGGGGAGCGATCGATAAAATCCCAGCTCATGCGGTAGGTGATTGCGGTCATGGTCCGGGGATAATCGGATCCCCACATGAGCTTTTCCATCCCGCAGATATCCCGGGCCTCCAGAACGGCCCTGACAGCGGAAGGATACGGATAGAATTCACTGTTGAAGAGCCAAGTGATCCCGCCGGATTCCACAGATACATTGGGAAGCCTGGCCAGCCTGATCTGCTCCTGCCAGCCGGGCCTGGTTACCATGCCGAAATGGCCAATGGCAATGCGAAGGCCGGGATACTGCCGGGCCATTTCCCGCAGGGACGCGGTTTGCCGATCACCGTCCGCCATATCGATGGCGATGAATAAATCCTTCCCGGCCGCATGGGCAAATACCGCTTCACAGGCCGTCAGATCAGGATTATCCAGCCGCCCGCCGCAGATCTTGATGCCATCCACGCCACTGGTATCCGGCACGCCCTTTTCCTCGTACAGCGCCGTTATCCGGAAACGATCCGGATGTGCAACGCGAACCTGACGCAGATAGGCATCCTGGTTGCCATCGATATATTCCTGGGTCACTACCGCTCCGGCGACCTGGGCAAAATCCATGCAGGACAGCAGCCTTTCAGCGCTGTTGACCCCATCGGTCATGTATGGAGGCAGCATCTGGCGCACCTCCGCGCCGAACATGCTTCGCCCATTTCCCAAACCATATACCGGAAGGCCGTTTACACACCCTTCCTGCTTTCGCCACAAATGCACGTGCGCGTCGATCATTCTCCCCACCCTTTACCGTGTGCTGTCAATATAATCCCCGTTCCAGATCACCGCCGTTTTCATGGGCGCGCCTTTGCAGTAGATTCTGTTTTCGTATGCGCTCATGGGATCCGCAGTGAATTCGTCCTTGTCGATCAGGCTTACGATCTCATCATACCGGCTGCGGGAAAGAAGCTGAATTGCCTTTTCCATATGATCCTGACGGAAATTGATTGACCCGAAAATCAGGTGGTTGTGAAACCCGAAAGGCATGGTATCAAAGGAAATCCGGGGACCTAAAGAAAAGGAATTGTAGATGCCGTTGCAGCCCAGCGCTCCGTATTCCAGAGCGATCCGGTGTTCCAGACCGGTTCCGCTGACGCCGATGAAACAGGTGGCTTTCCCGCCCAAAGCGGCGCAGATCGCTTCAGAACAGGCGGCCGGGCTGTCAAAAGTGTTCTGCAGATAGTTCGCTTTCGCCTGTTCCACGGCAAAGCGCACCTTGAAGCTGTCCACGGGACTTCTGCCAACAAACAGAATGTTCGCTTCCGGATGCGCCTGCCGGATCAGGTCCCCCACGAACATGCCCGTGGTGCCCAGGCCGAAAATAACCGTACGTTCAAAAATCTCACCGGCGGCATATTTCCGCGCTGTTTCCAGATCGCAGTGCCTTCGCCGGGCAGTCTGGCGGAACCAATGGGCGCTGCCCAGATCCTCCATGCGCTCCAATTGAAACAGCATGCAGGCGAAGGGATCCGGAAACACCATTTTCTTGGCGAAAGACAGAGCGAGCTTCCCATCCTGCGCGTATCCGTCCGGAATGGAGAGAAGCATGTCGGGGTTCACGTAAATTCGATCACAGAACAGCCCGTCCGCCTGGTCACAGCCATATTCAAAATACGTTTCATCCTCCGTAAACCGGGTCGGATCGACGCTGTCTCCGCCCCGGATCAGCACGATGGCGAAGCGGTTTTGCTCCGGTACCCAGACCACGCCTTCATGCCCGTTGATCAGGCGATTCTGCCCCGCCGGAAATTTGGGGGCCAGCTCCCCCCGGCGGCCTATTTCCATCAGCTCATGGTCGGTGCCGCAGAAACCGACGATCACGGGCTCGGCCAGAATGCCTTTCCGCAAAGGTTCCCCCCGCAGCCGCTGCCGGGGCGGATTGATCAGCTCTACCGGCCCATACCGAAGCGGGCGCCGGGCATCATTCTGAAAATAGGTGCCAAATGCTTTCATGTTTTTTTCCCTCTCTGGCATGATTGTGAATCGTATCCATGCCTGCTTCCGGGCATCGACCTTCCGGCAATCCGGGCGAGTTCCCCTGCATATGCTGCCTGTTTTTTGATTATTGTACACGACTTTGGTTCCCTGTCAAGGTTTCAGGCACAAAGCAATTCTTTTTCTTGACAAAACGAACCGAAAAGCATACACTATCCGCAAAGCTGTGACGGAGAGGGCTTTTGGGAATCCGGTTTCAGAGACGCGGCGGCAGGTGCGAGCCGTGAGAAGGAACCAGAAGCCAGTCGCTCCAGAGCTGGAAGGAAGAAAGGTGTCCTCCGGGAATCCGAGTAGAACCTTCCCGATGACTGCCGCGTGAGGGCAAAGGGCTTACCGGCCTGCAAAAACCGGAGGGAGCCTGAAGGGGCGGCTTTTCATAGAAAAACCGCAATTTGAGTGGTACCGCGGGTGTGAACTGCGCCCGTCTCAAAGCAATCTTTGGGGCGGGCGTTTTTCTGCCCGATAAAGGAGGCAAAACCATGCAACAGACCACAGGCCTGAACTTCAAGATTCAGGAAATGGCGCACCGGATCCGGGAACTGCGGGAGATTGAAAACTACACCATCGCCGAGATGGCCATGAAGACCGGCGTATCCGAGCAGGAGTACATTGACTGCGAGCTGGGGCGGAGCGATCTGAACTTCGCTTTCCTGTACCGGTGCGCGCTGGCCTTCGGCGTGGACGTCAGCGAAATCATCGAGGGCTCCCGGCCCAACCTGAACTCCTTTACCGTCACCCGGCGGGGGCAGGGGCAGCGCATCGAGGAAGCCCACGACATGGTGTACTACAACCTGGCGGCTTCCTTCCGGAACCGGATCGCGGAACCGCTGTATGTGCATGCCGAATACAGCCCGGAAGCGGAGCATGAGGATATCAAGCTGACCTCCCATCAGGGGCAGGAGCTGGACATCGTGATTGAGGGACAGCTGAAGGTCCAGGTCGGAGAGCATATCTCCGTACTGAACCCCGGCGATTCCATTTACTATGACAGCGGTACGCCCCACGGGATGACAGCTTCCGGCGGCAGGGACTGCCTGTTCTATGCCATCGTGCTGAATCCTACCGGCGAGCCGATTCCCGAGCTGACGCCGGAGAAGATTACCTCCGGACCGAGCCTTCAGGAGTTTCCGGCGGAGAACGGGCGCACCCGGGTATGGCACCGCTTCGCGGACGTGGTCAAGGATGAGAACGGCACGCCCACAAAGATTACGTTTAAAAACACAGAGAAATTCAATTTTGCTTTCGACGTCATGGACGCGATTGCGGAAGAAGTGCCGAACAAGCTGGCCATGCTGCATCTGGACCGGAACAAGCAGGAGCACCGGTTTACCTTCCGGGACATCCATCGGGCCTCCAACCGCTGCGCAAATTACTTCAAGGCGCTGGGGATCAAAAAGGGCGACCGGGTCATGCTGGTGCTGAAGCGGCACTACCAGTTCTGGTTCGCGATTCTGGGCCTCGAAAAGATCGGCGCCATTGCCATTCCGGCGACAGCGCAGCTGCAGGAGCATGATTTTGAATACCGCTTCAACGCAGCCGGAGTGAAGGCCATTCTGTGCACGGCGGACGGGGATACCGCCCACCAGGCGGAGCTGGCGGCCGCGAACGCACCGAGCCTGGAGCTGAAGCTGATCGTCAACGGGACGCGGGAAGGATGGCATCCCTTCGACGAGGAATATCTGATGTATTCCACCCACTACAACCGGCCGGACGACGCCGCGTGCGGCGAAGACCTGATGCTGATGTACTTTACCAGCGGAACAACGGGGTATCCCAAGATTGCGGCCCACAGCTTCACCCATCCGCTGGGGCATCTGCACACCGCCAAATACTGGCACTGCGTCAACCCGAACGGGCTGCACCTGACCATTTCCGACACAGGATGGGCCAAAGCGGGATGGGGAAAAATCTACGGACAGTGGCTGTGCGAAGCCGCGATCTTTGTCTACGATTTTGACCGGTTTGACGCCGCGGATATTCTGCCGCTGTTCGCGAAATACCATATCACCACCTTCTGCGCGCCGCCCACGATGTACCGCATGCTGATCAAGCAGGATCTGAGCAAGTACGACCTGAGCTCCGTGACCCATGCCTCCAGCGCGGGCGAAGCACTGAACCCGGAGGTCTACCGGCAGGTCGAGAAGCAGACGGGACTGCAGGTGATGGAAGGATTCGGGCAGAGCGAGAGCACGATGATCATCGGCAACCTGGCCGGAGCGGATCACAAACTGGGATCCATGGGCAAGGTAACGCCGATCTACCAGGTGTCCCTGCTGGATCCGGACGGAAATCCGGTGCCCACCGGAAAGCCCGGCGAAATCTGCATCGATATCTCAAAGGGAAGTACGCTCGGAATGTTCCGGGTATATTACCGGGACGCGGAGAAG
>JAFRGU010000010.1 GCA_017433675.1 Clostridia bacterium | reverse complement strand
TATCATGCCAGCCAGAAATAATTCCTGAAAAAGCAAATCCCGGGGCTGCCGCGGAAAGCGGCAGCCCCTCCTTATGGGGAGGAATCCATGAACAGAGTATACTGCTGCTTTCCGGGCGGAAAGCATAAGGCGCTGACCATGAGCTATGACGACGGCCGGACTCAGGACCGCCGGCTGGTGGACATCTTTAACCGGAATGGCATCAGGGGCACCTTTCATCTGAACAGCGGACTTTTCGAACGGGGCGACCGGGTCATGCCGGAGGAGATCCCGACGCTGTACGCGGGCCATGAGGTCGCCTGCCATACCGTGACACATCCCACCATTGCCCGATGCCCCCTTCCGGAGGTGGCCCACGAGATACTGGAGGACCGGAAATTCCTGGAGGCCTGTACCGGAACCCCCGTGCGCGGGCTCAGCTATCCCAACGGCTCTCTGAGCCCGGAAATCGAAAAACTGCTGCCCGCCTGCGGGATCCGCTATTCCCGGGTGGTCGGCTCGTCGGACAGCTTTGCCCTGCCGGAGAACCCCTACCGCTGGCAGGCCACCTGCCATCACAATCACCGGCTGATGGAACTGGGAGAGGAGTTTCTGGGCCTGTATAAAAAGCAATACCTGTATCTGATGTATGTATGGGGACACAGCTATGAATTTGATGACCGGAACAACTGGGACCTGATGGAGTCCTTCTGCCGGATGATGGGCGGAAAGGACGATATCTGGTACTGTACCAACATCCAGCTCCTGGATTGCCTGGATGATTATGCCCGGCTGCAGTTCGCGGCTGACAACAGTTTTGTTTTTAATCCCAATATCCGGGACTGCTGGGTCTCCGTCAACGACCAGGCCCCCATCTGCATCCCGGCGGGCCGGAATATACGGCTGTAAACCAGAGGAGGACTGATATCATGGAAATCTATCGCGACGAGGTCACCGGCTACGAGGTGCGGCGCTATGCAAAAGGTCCGGAGCGCAACAGCAAGCTGTATTTCACCTGTGAGAATTTCTCCACCGACGACCGGTATTTCTTCTTCATGAAGCAGCAGCTGGAGGGATGCTCCGACGGCGGGTGCTACCGGGCCAATGTGGAAACCGGTGAAATTGAGCGCATCACCGACGATTCTTTCCGGGGGTTCGCCACCGACCGGGAAAAGAATATCGGATACACCTGCAAAAATGAAACCGAAGTATATGCCGTGGATCTGAGCACCCGGGAAATGACCCGGATCGGCGACCTGCCCCGCGGCGGACAGATCACCGGGCACCTGACTGCGGCCAGCACCGGGCGCATTGCGTGCAGCTATCACCTGGCCAACAAGTATTACGGCCTGGTCATCCTGGATCCCGGCAGGGAGGCCGAGGTGGTGTACCAGAGCGATTACCGCCTGGGGCATGCCCAGATCTGCCCAACGGACGAGAACCTGATTTTTTACATTCACGAGACCGAGGGCGATGCTTTTCAGCGCACATGGATGTTCGACGTGAAGGAACGCTACGTACGTCCCTATTATGTGGAACATCCCAGCGAATGGATTACCCATGAGGTCTGGGCGGCGGACGGCACTGAAATGGCCCTGATGAAGCTCGATCCTCCGGGCTTTGCGGACGGCAGCCGGGGAGAAGTTCACACCGGCAGCATCATCATCGGCGACAAGGACGGACGGCATTTTGATATCGCCGCGAGCAGCACCCAGCTGCTTCACCCCTGCATCAGCCGGGATCATCAGTGGCTGTGCGCAGACAGAATCAGCTATCTGGGCACCACCGTGCAGGAGGGGGTCGTGCTGATCGAGCGGGCCACGAAGAAAGCCAGGCTCATCGCTTCCACAGGCCGCTGCAAGACCGGCGCGGACCATCAGCATCCTTCCTTTAACCGCAGGGGCGACCAGATTCTGTTTTCCAATCCCGATGAAAACGGTATCGGTCAGGTATGCGTCATTGACCTCAACCAGGTATGGAAGGAATGGTGAAACAGATGCCTGTGATCTGGATTATCGGTGACAGCACCGTCGAGGATAACAAGCCCCCGTTCCGCGGCTGGGGATGGGCTCTGCCGCAGTATGTACGGGAGGGCGTGACCGTGCGCAATATCGCCCTGAGCGGGCGCAGCAGCCGCAGCTTCCGGGAGGAAGGCCTGTTTGCCCCCGCGGAAAAGGAGATGGCGGCCGGGGATCTGCTGCTGATTCAGTTTGGCCACAATGACGAAAAGGACGATGAACGCCATACCGATCCGGATACCACCTTTCCGGAAGAGCTGTGGCGATACTGCCGGTTTGCCCTGGAACGGGGGGCGCAGCCCGTGCTGCTGACCCCGGTTTCCCGCCGCTTCTTTGTCGGCGGCGGCAGCATGCTCTATACCCACGGCGAATATCCCCGGGCCATCCGGCAGCTGGCCGCGGAAAAGAACTTACCGTTATGTGATCTGAAGAAGGACAGCCGGGAGCTGTACCTTTCCCTGGGCGAGGAAAAAACAGCGGAGCTGTTCGTTCGCCTGGCTCCGGGGGAGAATCCGGATTTTCCCGACGGACACGATGACAAAACCCATTTCAATGCTTACGGAGCCAATGAAATCTGCCGGCTCGTGGTGCGGGAACTGCGGCAGTATCCTGTATGCGCCGCCTATCTGAAGGATGAAGATGCGTAACAGCTGCTATTATCACTGGGGCTGGCGGTTCCGGCTGGCCAATGTCTTTCCCATGGAACAGGCACTGGCGGCCTGCCGGGACGAAGCCGGCCATCTTCCTGTGGACCGGATCTATGACGATACGGGCTGGGAGAAGGTCACGCTGCCGCATACCTTCAACGGAACGGATCTGTTTACCGCCCCGATTGAGGACGGCGGGAGCGGGCAAAGGCGTACCTGCGCTTTCTATCGCAACAGGCTGCGGGTGCCGCCGGAGCATGCGGGCAAGCGGGTCATCCTCACATTCGAGGGCGTGCGGCAGACCTGCTACCTGTATGTCAACGGCATTTTGGCCGGGTATTACGAAATGGGCGTGGGACCGTTCGGATTTGACATGACCCCCTTTCTGGATGATTCCGGAGAAAACGTGATTGCCATTGCCACGGACAATACCAGCACGCGCAATATTGCCTGCTGCATTGCCGAGACGCCGAATGCCCCGAATGTCCGGCCCGGCAGCTACCTGCAAAGCCAGGATGAACCTGTGCCGGAAAGCAGGGAGGGCGTCGGTTTTTTCTGGAACTGCAATGATTTTCATCCGACTCTGGGCGGCCTGAGCCAGCCGGTGCGGATCTTTTACAAAAATCCCATTCATCTGACACTGCCGCTGTACGCCAATCTGCAAAGCCACGGTACCTATGTTTATGCGGATCACTTTGATTATGAGCGGGGAACTGCGCAGATCCATGTGGAAGCCGAAATCCGCAACCTGACCTCCCGGGCAGCCCGCTGCCGGATTCAGGCGCGTATCCACACCCCGGACGGGGATCCGGTGGCAGCCTTTTCCTCAGATTCCGTGCAGATTCCGGCTGCTCCCTGGCAGCCGCCGCTGACGATGGTACCGGAGGACGCCTACCGATGGGATGAAAAAACCGCCCACTATCTCCCGGCGGACGAGGATCAGGTGCAGCCTACCTGCCTGGAAGCGGCCGCCACCAGGAAGATCTGCTTTTCCGCCCCGGTATCCGGGCTCCGATTCTGGGAGCCCGCCCGGCCTGCTCTGTACCGGGTGGAAATCAAACTGACGGCCGATGAAAACTTCGCCGATACGCTGGAGATCGAGACGGGCTTCCGGCAGGTGAGCTATGACAGGGGCCGCGGGGTCCTGATCAACGGCCACCCGGTCTGGCTGCGGGGCTACGCCCAGCGGGCCGCCAATGAATGGGCGGCCAGCGGGATTGTGCCCGAATGGATGCACGATCTGGACGCACGCTGGATCCGTGAAAGCGGGGCCAATCATATCCGGTGGATGCATGTGGCTGCCAGCCCGATGGATATCCGGGCCTGTGACCGGCAGGGCGTGGTGTGTACCCAGCCTGCCGGGGATAAGGAGCGGGAAACGACCGGCCGCCAGTGGGATCAGCGGGTGGAACTGATGCGCAATGTGATCATCGCCTATCGCAACCATCCTTCCATCCTGTTCTGGGAAGCCGGAAACAATGTGATTTCGACGAAGCACATGCGGGAGATGCGGCTGCTCCGGGAGAGGCTGGATCCGCATTCCGGCCGGTTTATGGGCTGCCGCACCATCAACACCGAGGAGACGCTGAATGAGAGCGAATACGCGGGAACCATGCTGAACCGGCATGCCGCCCGCTTCCTGGCGGAACACGGCCCTGTGACCGAAACCGAATATTGCCGGGAGGAGGCGCCGCGGCGGGTCTGGGATGACTATTCGCCGCCGGATTTTGATTACCGCAACCGTTATCTCGGAAAGGGAGGCAGGAAGCAGAAGGGGCTGGATTTTTATGACCTGACCAGTGAGGATCTGGCGCTGGCCAATGCCCGCGGATACAGCGAGTTTTTCTTTGACCGGATCGGCGGCGCGTCGGGCAAAAACCTGTACAGCGCCTGCGCGGCCCTGTGCTGGACTGATTCCGCCCAGCATGGCCGGCAGAGCTTCAGCGAAAACGGCCGCATGAGCGGACGGGTGGACGCGATCCGGGTCCGGAAGCAGAGCTTTGATGTGTTCCGTGTGATGCACAGCGCGGCACCTGCCGTGAAGCTGCTGGGGCACTGGAATTATCCGCCCGCGGACGGCGGGAATTACCGCGCCCGGAAAAAACGGTTCAACGGCCGGTTCTGGGAGGAAACAGAGGAACCTGAAATCCGTGATCCAAGGCATAAGACGATCTACTGCGCCGGCAGCTATGCCGTACAGAAGGTGCTCCTTTCGATCAACGGACGGCAGGCCGGCATCTGCGAAAAACCGGAGAGCGGCTTTCTCTTTGCTTTCCCGGGAATCGATATCACCGAAAGCGGCGTGATCGAGGCCACCGGATTCGGCTATGACGGAAAGGCGGCCTGCCATGACCGGATTGAAACGGCGGACGCCCCCGCGGCCATCGTTCTGCAGCCCCATACCGGCCCGGGCGGATGGCGGGCGGACGGCAACGACCTGTGCTATGTGGATATTCAGGTCACCGATGCGCAGGGACGCGTCTGCCCGCTGGCGGACATGCGCATCGATTTTGAAATAACCGGACCGGCCGTTCTTCTGGGCGGGTACAACAGCGGACGGTTTAACGGCAACGGACGGCAGGACAGCGTCATCGGTCAGCCGTATGTATACGCGGAATGCGGCCTGAACCGGGTGCTGCTGCGGGCGGGGGAACAGGCTGGCACCGTCGTCCTGACCGCCGCCGCCGAAGGCCTTCTCCCGGCCAGGGCGATCCTGCAGACCGTCTTCTGCGAAGATGATTCCCCGGCCGTACTCTACGCCGATCCGGCGGGGCTGCCGCCCGCTTCGGAGGATTATTTCGAGCCCATCCCGGAAGCGGATGAAGTCAAATATATTCCGGAAGCTGAAAACTACTGCAAGGTGCTGGTGAACGGCCAGGAGCCGGATTCCCGGGGCGTGCGGGCCGTTTATCGGAACGGCAGCGTCTGGGGCAATGTTCTGTGCATTCTGGAGAGAATGGAGCGCATCGCTCCGGAGCGGAATCTGAAGTATCCGAAGCCCGTTGGTTTGATCTAAACGAAGTGTGGAATGAAATAAAGAC
>JAFRGU010000064.1 GCA_017433675.1 Clostridia bacterium | reverse complement strand
GTACGTCATTGCACGGGAAACTGCCGGAGTCCGGCGACAGCACGGCCACCGGTTCACGCAGGGGTTCATCCATAAAAATACGCCTGCCTCTCCATTGCGCTCTTGAGATGACGGGCGTATAATTAAAACACCTGCAGAGCCTCGATTCAGGATGAACGGAGGGATACGAATGTGGTTTTTGTTAGCACTCGGGTCAGCCGTCTTTGCTGCGCTAACATCAATACTGGCAAAGGTAGGAATTGAAGGTGTCAATTCAAATCTTGCCACTGCAATCCGCACTATGGTAGTAGTTGTCATGGCATGGGGGATGGTGTTTATTACGCATCAGCAAGGCGGGATTAAATCAATCAGCCAGAGAAGCTGGATTTTTCTGATTCTGTCAGGCCTTGCCACCGGTGCATCATGGTTATTCTACTACAAAGCTTTGCAGGTAGGCGATGCATCAAAAGTTGTCCCCATCGATAAACTATCTGTAGTGATTACGCTAGTACTGGCATTTGTTTTTCTACATGAGGAGTTCACGACAAAGTCAGTGATTGGGTGCATCCTGATTGGAGCAGGGACTTTATTCATGGTTCTATAAGGCAATTTCCTTTAAATCTTTTCTCTAGCACAAAAACAAATCTCATCTTCATATTGGACAATCCAGATGCTGATTCGCCGGCATAAACATTCTCATCTGCGCGGTAACATCATTGCTGTCTCAGCGCCGAAATGAATAGTGACAACGCACACAGGAATTTGGTATAATGCCACATCGGCATCGACTGAAAGGAGCCTGAAGATGAAAAAGAAAATGAGGATTACGTTCAATTCTCCGCTGGTGCTGGGATATGCCCTTGCCTGTGCAGTAGTGACTCTGTCAGGCGCATTGACCGGAGAAAAAAGCACAGCCCTCCTGTTTTCTACGCACACAGCCTCCCCAGCTGATCCACTGACATACCTTCGTCTGTTTACACATGTGCTCGGACATTCAGGCATGGCACATCTTGTAGGCAACATGGCGTATATACTACTGCTTGGGCCCGCGCTTGAAGAGAAGTATGGATGGAAGAACCTGCTGACAGTGATACTAGTCACTGCTTTCGTTACCGGTTTGATTCATAATCTGCTGTTTCCCCGGACGATTCTGCTTGGCGCCAGCGGTGTTGTTTTCTCATTCATTCTGCTGACGTCATTCACAGAATTCAAAGAGGGTGAAATTCCCCTGACCTTTATTTTGGTGGCTTTCATCTATCTGGGGCAGCAAGTCTGGGATGGCATTACAGTACGGGATAATGTTTCAAACCTGTCCCACATCATCGGTGGACTGGTTGGCTCAGGCGCAGGATATCTGATGAACATAAAGCAGGCAAGACGCTATTAACGAAGATGTTTTCCGGAAAAAGCACCTATCAATGAGCACAAAAAAACCAGCCGAAGCTGGCCGCGGACGTCCATCCGCTGAATTACCTGCGGATCAACACCGTCCTGCAGCAGTTTGACGAATTCCTGGATTTCTACGGCATCAAAGAGGGCGACGGCATGTATCTCGCCCCGGAAGACCGGGTCAATATCTGGTAAGGAGGCTCCGTTTATGAAAAAGCTTGCGGCTGTATTGCTTGCTTTCTGCATGCTCCTGAGCGCTGTGTGCTGCGGCTGAGGGAGGCGCGGCGGAGGATTCCGCGGTGCCGGTGGAAAGGAAGACGTTCCCGATCTACTATGACAAGAGCGGGGAGGAACCTGTGGATCCGGAGTTCCCGCTGTATTTTGTCGACGGCGTTGACGACCTCCCCCATACGGAGATCCGGGATATCGTGGCCCTTGCCAACCGGATGAAGGACGCCCGGGGTTTTGACGGACTGACCTATCCCATCGAATGCGATGAGGAGAAGGGCACCGCCAGCATCCTGGTGGAAGGAAGCACCAGCGTGCTGGCCATGGATTTCACCGGAAAGACGGTGACCTACAGCAGCCTGGACACCTTCGGGCAGGACCCGTCCCTTCCGCTGATGGACTGCGTGGGCTTCAGCGGTTTCAATGCCGAAACGGGCGAGCCGGAACTGGTGCAGCGCGTTCAGGGCGGCGGGATTCAGCGGGAAGGCCGTCCGCTGATCATCAGCCTGGCGGACTACAATATTCGCATGATCCATCAGGATGGGCAGTTCCTGCTGCCGCTGCATACCGCCTTTGACCTGATCATCGGGCTTACCACCAGCAAGCTGATCTGTTTCAACGGCGAAGGGATCTTCTTCGGAACCGATGGGATCTTCGGAGACCCGCAATACGGGATGATTTACGGGCTGGGCGACAAGTACTACAGCGCAGTGCCGGCGCGGCGTTCCGAAGCGCTGGCTGCTTACGGCGTGAATGAGCTGTGCATGGAAATGGATCATTTCTACGGCCTGAAGGAAAGCCACGGCATTGACAGCTTCTTCGGCCTGCTGATCAGCGCCGGTCTGTATGACGCCATGCTGAGCCCGGACTCCCTGGAGGCGGACAGAGCGCTTGCCACGCTGATCAAAAAGTTCCTGGATGACGGGCACAGCTTCTACAACGCCAATTCCTGGATGACCGGCGCCAGCCCGGAGGACAATCCCCTTGACATGCCCCAGGGACCGTCCAGGGCGACCGCAGAGCGGCTCCTGCTGCAGTACAAGGAAGCCCGGGAGAAATACCCGGACTATAACAAGCGCTATCTGGAGGTCGGCAACACGGCCTATGTCAGTTTCAATTCATTCAGCGCCATCCACACGGACGACGCTTCCAAGTATTACGGCGAGCTCTCTGAAAGTGACATCGAGAGGGATACCATCGCGCTGATCATCCATGCCCACCGGCAGATCACCCGGGAAAACAGCCCCATTGAGAACGTCGTGCTGGATATGAGCGGCAACATGGGCGGTGCATCGTCGGCGGCGATCTTCGTGATGGCCTGGTTCCTGGGCGAAACACCCTTCAGCCTGACCAGCCCGGCCACCGGCGCCCTGAGTACCTCCATCTGCCGGGCGGACGTCAACCTGGACCGGGAGTTCAACGATCTGGATACGGTGGCGGGCAAAAACCTCTACTGCCTGGTTCCCCCGGTGAGCTTCTCCTGCGGCAACCTGGTGCCGTGGGTGTTCAAGGCCAGCGGCGCAGTCACCCTGCTGGGCGATACCTCGGGCGGCGGCAGCTGCGTCGTCCGGTTCATGTCCAGCGCCTGGGGCAGTCTGTTCTCGATGTCCGGCACAAAGCGGATCTCCTTTGTGAAGAACGGCTCCTTCTACGACGTGGACCGCGGCGTCGACCCGGATGTATTCCTGACAAGAAAGGAGTCCTTCTATAACCGGGAACAGCTGACGGAGTTCATCAACGGCCTGCGATAACAGCCAGGATGTCTCTGCCGTGTCTTTGACGCAGGATACAAAAGAAGCAGAAACCCAAATAAGATGGCATAAAAAAGGAACCGGGAGACTATTTTACTTCTTCCCTTCCCTGCACATTGATATAAAGATACTTCCTGTAATCCTCCGAATCCGTGATCTCACAGGACAGGTTGAACATTTCATCCGCAGGGATTTCAAATCTTTTCTCCGCATTTCCCAGGAAGCCATAAAAAAAGGGACTGTCACGCGGCAGTCCTTCTTCAATAAAATTCCGTGTCTTCGTGTTTCCTGTTTTATGGAGTGTGAGGTTTACTGGCCATATATGAAAGGATGCTGACTTTGTCGACACCCTGAAGCCGGGGAAATCCCGGCATTTCTTTGGATAAGGGAATTGCGGTTACACGCTTTCCGGCGAATCACTTGGGCTTTCTTTTTTCTCTGTCATAGAACCCAAAGCTTGCCCCGCCGGCGATTTTTTCCGCTTCTTCGTCGGTAAGTTCGATTTTTTTCTCGCCCTGTTTGGCTTCTTCCAGGGTCTCCTTTTTAGCAGTATCGTCCATGCGCTGTTCCCCCCTTTTTTCTGCAGTCGCTTTTATACTGCGATTATACCACGGCCTGAGTGCGGTTGCAAGCGCCGCAAGGTCTTAACCTCCTTGAACAAAATAGGGATTTATACCCGTAAGTAGTATACACGACATACCGGTATTTTACAACATAATTGTAAAATATTCGTTATCATTCTGCAACAACAATCATTGCCTGGAATACTTCCGATTTTGTGCTATAGCTCTTTAATGATTTTTGCCGGAACACCGCCAACAACAACATTTGCGGGCACGTCTTTTGTGACTACAGCCCCGGCTGCAATAACTGCATTGTCCCCGATGGTAACACCTTTTGTAATAACGACGCTGGCACCGATCCAGACATTATTACCGATATGGATTGGCGCATAATGGTTTTGCCTGCTTTGAGCGTCCAGATCATGATCTATTGTTGCAAGAACTGTGTTATGACCGATCAGTACATTATCACCGATGAAAATGCCGCCCTGGTCCTGAAAATGACAGCAATCATTAACAAACACATTTCGTCCGAAATGTATGTTTCTTCCGAAGTCTGAATAAAAAGGCGGGAACATATTCAGTGAATCAGGAACTTTTTCTCCCGTAATATCCGAAAGGATTTCCCGGATTTCATCCGGTTCGTGATATGTATTATTCAGCTGCATTGTCAGGCGATGAGTCCGATAACAGGTTTCCATCATTAAGGCATTCATTTCTTCCGTCAGTATCGGATTATCGTGTGAGTTAATGAAATTCACAACTTCTGCAATGTTCATGACCTACCTCCGGCAATTGTTGTTCCATAGTCATTGATTTCAAAAATTATTGGACATCCCGAAAAAACAACAATCAGATTCCGAACCGGTATTCCTTTTCATCCTTCTCATTTGCTATCAGATAGAATTTACTGATTACCATATCTGCAACCTGATCGGGTTCAAGGCTTGTGTTATCAATCTTCAGGTGATTTTCAAACCATATTTCGTCTTCATTTGAGTTCAGCCTGTATTTTGCTGTCCCATCCAGCAGATCTCTTCTGCTCCATGACACATCACGCTTCGATGGCTTCCTTTCGAGCCGGTGCGGTGTTTCATTTCTTGCGATCCTTGTTTCGATATCAGCGAATAATTCGACAAGGAAAAAGCGACCTCCGCTGTGTTCAAACAAGTTTTTCAGCTGTGTCAGATAAGCCTTTTCTTCCGATTCGTCAAAGGCGCAGACATATGTGAAGATCAGATCCACATTATGTTTTACAGCCAGTTCAAATGTTTTTTCACGAATACATTCATTCAGTTCTTTCTGGGCAGGGGTGGCGAAACCAAAAATCCTGTCTGACAGTTCTATACTGTCATGATTCATCATCATGTTATACCGAAGCTTATCCCGCAGACTTTCCGCAACAGTCATTTTGCCTACTGCATGAGGTCCGCAAACTACGATCAGATTCGCCATAATCCGTGACTCCCTGTCATCTTTGATAATAAGAAAAATCAAATGCAACACAATAGTCTTCCCTTTATCGTCTGAAATGATACCATATTCCATGAAAGAAAAAAAGGCCGCGGAGCGCATCTTTCCATACTCCGCGGAACTCTGGTTTACAGAATGAATAAAGTCTTTATTCCTTCTACAAATTCATCATTTTCTTTTTCCTTTCATTTTTTCTCTTCTAAAAAGCGCGAAAAAAATGTCATAGGGCCGAAACCCCATGGCATTTTTACGAAATAAAGATCGTTTTTTTCCCTGTTTCCGCCAAAATTCTGATAGTTATTTGATAGTTATTTCGCCGAAAAAGTTAGAAAAAGTCGGAAAAAACCGGCAAAAATGAACAACAGCATGTTCATTCTGGTCATTTTCATGTTTTCCCCAAAAATGCTGAGAGTCTTGAAACTCAACGGTTTCAAGGCTCTTTCGTTTGGCAGGGCAAGAAGGACTCGAACCCTCAACAAAGGTTTTGGAGACCCACGTGTTACCATTACACCATTGCCCTATGGCCGATAACGGAAGTGATTATAGTTGATATTGCAGATTTTGTCAAGCGCAAATTCTCGATTCCTTCAAATAATGATTTCCCAATTTCCTGTACTATAGGATTTGCTTAAGACACCCCTTTTTCAAGCATTTCTGACCGTCATCCATCAATTTGTTCTGGCTCTTGTCAGAATTTCCTTTCAAACGGTTCCTTTCCCACCAGGAATGGAGTCATTTTCATTGTAAAAAAGATTTTAAAATCCCTTGAATATAGTACCGCAAAATGATATAATGTACTATATATTGAGGGGGTGTTTTAGATGGCAGTACCAGAATCCATCCGGAAGGTTCCTCGTCCTGTCAACACTATCGTCCAGGATAATGGCAAGGAAGGTCCTAACCGCTATCCTGTTCGTGAACGCATTAGTGTCACATATGTTTCCGGTGGCAATCCGCAGCCTAAGAATGGGAAAGTCATCGGTCATATTGTTGATGGCGTATATGTTCCACTCGGTGTTGCTGCCATCAAAGCTAAGCCGGATATGTTATCCTACGGTGCCAGTGCCTTCGTTAGATCTGTTTCCAGAGATTTGCTTTCGGAACTGCTTAGCGTTTACACACCCAAGGATGCCTATACCATCATGACCATTGCCTCCCTTCGGGTCATTAAGCCGGAAGTATCCGCAAAGCGTCTTGCGACACAATACCATCAATCATTCATCAGCAAGTTCTATCCGGGTATCGGTCTTTCGGAGAACACTGTCAGCGCCTTTCTTCAAGGGATTGGCCGGGATGGAAACCGTCGGCTGGCATTCTACCATAAGCGAGCGGAATCTGTAGCTGCGGATCACCATGTGGCAATTGACGGAATGCTAAAGCAAGACAACAGCATTGTAAACGATCTGTCAGCCTTCTCCTACAAAGCCAGAACTAAAGGATGTCGGGAAGTATCCGTCCTCTATGCATATGATATCGAGGCTATGGAGCCAATCTGTGCGGAAGTCTTTCCGGGAAACAGCATTGATGCGACATCGTATAAATCCTTTATCCGGGATAATGATATCCGGAAGGGCATCATTGTTGCAGACAAGGGATTCCCACCGTCCCAGATTAGCGATGAATTAGCGGAGCGTCCAAACCTGCACTTCCTGACGCCTATCAAACGGAATGATACCCGGATCGCGAACAACAACATGCTGGCTTTCGAAGGTGTTCTGCCAGGTATTGGGGATCATGTCCTGTACAAGAAGAAAGAGATCAAAGGCGGACGGTTCCTCTATGCATACAGATCTGCCCACAAGGCAGCGGTAGAAGAAGCATCCTTCCTTGCCAGACGCGAGGACAAGAACGATTACAATTCGGTAACCTACGAGAAAAAGAGGGAAATCTTCGGCGTCATCGTCTTCGAGTCAGATCAGAACCTTGATCCCAGAACCGCTTACCTTTGCTATGATGATCGTTGGCTGCTGGAACTGGTCTTCAACCGGTACAAGAATGATGAATGCCTGGACAGAACCAATGTGCAAGGGGACTTCTCCGTTATCGGAAGTGAGTTCATCAATTTTATCTCCACAGTCATTACCTGCCGTCTTATCAGGAAAGCCCGGGAAGTAGAACTGCTGAAGCTCATGTCTTACGGAGATCTCATGGATGATCTGAATTCTGCCTGGAGAAAAGTGGATGCGCCGGAAGAACCGACAAGCGATGACAACGGATGGGTTCACACGAATGTCGGTGTTTTCGAGGAACTTGAAATCCTGGGACTCTCCAAACCGATTCCAAAGCCTGAACCGAAAAAGCACGGCCGGAAAAGGAAGAAATCCGAGGAAGCTAAACCCCAAAGGCCAAGAGGACGCCCAAAGAAAAATCCGGTAAATGCTATCGACAAGCTGCTATAGTACAGCGATTTGGGATTTCATTATTCAAACTGAAGTATTGTCCTCAAAGCGTTCATTGCATATGATCCGAAGGTATGGTAAACTGCAGATGCATTCCTGTAATCATCATTGCTGAAAAAACAGTCATTCTTTCCGATATTGAAATGAAAGTGATCCCGGGATGGATCTTTTGATGGAGGCGAGACGCATGCCCCAGTCCAGTCTGAGCATTCTTTTCCCGTATCAGGACCGCGTAACCTATACGGTCATTCCGGATGATTCCTGGCATGACCTCGGAATGGATTCCATCGTGGAAAAGGTCGCGAAGCAGCCGCATGAAGTTCCGCTGCTGCAGCGGGTGATGGCCAGCCTGACGCCGGATCCCGAGGTCAGCGCTTTCCGTGCGGATGTTTTTTCTGATTTGCTGGCGAATCCGGAAATCCGGAACCAGCTCATGACTTTGCTGGACCGGGTCAAAATGTTCTATGACTATGGCGTCGTCAAACGCCATGACGGAGACGACGGCCTCTGGGATCTGATGCACCGGCTGGAGGAATACCATGATTACATTCTGACCGTCGAATCCATCCGGGCCTGCCTGGAGGATGTCAGCCTGCGTTCGGAAGGACTGCTGCACCTCCGGCAGGCCATTGAAGCAATTTATGACAGCCGCGGTTTCGCCGCCCTCAAAAAAGATGTGGAGGAGCTTCGGATCTCCGCTTCCGGCGTCCGTTCCATTACCGTCGGGGTGAATGTCAACGACCGGTTTGAAGCCGTCAGCATGGGCCTGATTGCTGTCAACGCGAAGCCTTTTACCCGTTCCAATCTGCTGAAGCATTTTGTCACCGCCGTATCCGCAAGGGATCATGTGGAGCCCGAGGCGGAATGGAACGGAAGCATGAGCTTTGAGCCGGCGCTTCCGCCCTCCATCGGAGATCAGGTGGAAAGCCTGGCAAAAACCAGCCTGCTCCTCCGGAATCCCCTGCTGGGCCTGACCCTGGCCGCCATCCCGCGGGATGACGGTTCCTCCGAGGCGCCGCGCCTGATGGATTCCGCCGCTTCCCAGCTGGTCACCCGGCTGGTCCGGCGGCTGAAGGACGTGCTGGGAAGATACCTCAATATCAGCGTCCGGGAAATATCGGATCTGATCCCGGAGGTGCTTTTCTATGTCCGCTGGGCTGAATATATCGAGTCGCTCCAGTCAAAGGGCTGGCGGTTCTGCAAACCGGAAATCCGTTCCGAAGCCAGCAAAGCCGCCGGGATGGAAGCCCGCGGGTTCTATAATCTGAAGCTGATCGGGGCCATTCCTCCTGCGGAAGCGGTTCCGAATGATCTTTCCTTTGATCCGGAAAAGCGGATTTACGTTCTCACCGGCGCCAACCGGGGCGGAAAGACCACCGTCACCCAGGCCGTAGGACAGCTTTTCCTCCTCGCCCAGAGCGGGATCTCCGTCCCGGCGGACTCTTTCCTTTTCACACCGGCTGACCGGGTGCTGACCCATTTCCCGGCCGATGAGGACCGGACGCTCGATCTGGGACGGCTGGGAGAGGAATGCAGACGGTTCCGCGATCTCTATACCCAGAGCACCGCGCTCAGCCTGATCCTGCTGAACGAAACCTTCTCCACCACCTCCTTCGAGGAGGGATATTATATTGCCGTTGACGCCGTCCGGGCCATGCTGAAGAAAAACTGCCGGGGCATCTATAACACGCATATGCACAAGCTGGCCTTTGAGCTGGATTCCGCCATCAACACCCCGGATGTTCCCGGGAAAGCCCTTTCCCTGGTTTCCGAGAGCGGGGACGGGCATCCTTCCTTCCGGGTCCGGATTGCCCCGCCGGAAGGGAAATCCTTTGCGCACGCGATTGCGGAGAAATACGGCGTCACCTATGAGGATCTGGTGCAGAGTTAGTTTTTCCATTTTTCAGGCAGCCAAAAAGAGGAACCGGCCGGTTCCCCTTTTTTGAATATATTGCGTTTATTCCAGTTCGAATGCGCCGGTATACAGCTGGTAATACTGCCCCTGCTGCGCAATCAGCTGGTCGTGGTTTCCGCGTTCGATGATTCTCCCGTGATCCAGCACCATGATGACGTCGCTGTTCTGAACCGTGGAAAGCCGGTGGGCGATGACGAATACGGTCCGGCCCTGCATCAGCCGGTCCATGCCCCGCTGTACAAGCGCCTCGGTACGCGTGTCGATGGAGGAGGTCGCCTCGTCCAGGATCATGACCGGGGGATCCGCCACCGCCGCGCGGGCAATGGAAATCAGCTGCCGCTGGCCCTGGCTCAGGCCGCTGCCGTCTCCCTTCAGCACGGTGTTGTATCCGTCCGGCAGGCGGGTAATGAAGTCATGGGCATTGGCCAGCTTCGCCGCCGCGATGCATTCCTCGTCCGTGGCGTTCAGCTTGCCGTACCGGATATTGTCCATCACCGTTCCGGTGAAGAGGTTGACATCCTGCAGCACGACCCCCAGGCTGCGCCGGAGGTCCGGCTTATGGATCTTGTTGATGTTGATCCCGTCGTAGCGGATCTTTCCGTCCGCGATATCGTAGAAACGGTTGATCAGGTTGGTGATCGTTGTCTTCCCCGCGCCGGTGGCGCCGACAAAGGCCACCTTCTGGCCGGGCCGGGCATAAAGGGAAATGTCATGCAGCACGGTCTTCTCCGGCACATACGCAAAGTCCACATCCACCATCACCACATCGCCCTGCAGCTTTGTGTAGGTGATGCTCCCGTCCGCGCTGTGGGGATGCTTCCAGGCCCACAGGCCGGTATGCTCGTCCGTCTCCGTCAGCTGGCCGTTTACCTCTTTCGCGTTGACCAGCTTCACATATCCCTGGTCCTGTTCGGGCGCCTCGTCCATCAGCCCGAAGATCCGCTCCGCGCCGGCCATGGCCATGGCGATGAAGCTGATCTGCTGCGCTACCTGGTTCACGGGCATCATGAAATTCCGGCTCAGAGTCAGGAAGGAGGCGATCGCGCCCAGCGTCAGGGTGCCCGCTCCCTGAAGGCTCAGGTTGGTTGTGCCGCTGATGGCCAGTGCACCGCCGACAATGGCCAGGATGACATACAGGATATGCCCCATGTTGTTGTTCACCGGGCCGAGGATATTGGACAGCTTGTTCGCTTCCGTCATGTTTGAGCACAGTTCATCATTCCGCCGGTCGAATTCCTCCTTGGCTTTCCCTTCCCGGTTGAAAACCTTGACCACCTTCTGGCCGTTGATCATCTCCTCGACGTATCCGTTCAGGCTGGCCAGCGCCTGCTGCTGGCTCACGAAATAGCGGGCACTGCGTCCGCCCAGCTTCATCGTTGCCTGGAGCATGACGAAAGTGCCGACCAGCATGAGCAGCGTCAGCCATACGCTGCAGTTCAGCATGCTGATGAAGACGACGACCAGCGTAATCGCGGAGCTGATGGTCTGGGGCAGGGTCTGGCTGACCATCTGCCGCAGGGTGTCCGTGTCGTTGGTGTAATAGCTCATGACCTCGCCGTGGGTGTGCGTGTCAAAGTACCGGATCGGGAGCGTCTGCATATGGGCAAACATCTCATCCCGGATCTTTTTCAGCACGCTCTGGGTGACCACAGCCATGACCCGCGCCTGGGTGAACGTCGCCAGAATCGCCAGGATATACAGCGCCGCCATCTGCAGGATCGCGGTCAGCAGCCCGCCGAAATCCGGGTTCGCCTCCAGCAGCAGGGGCGCAATATAATCGTCGATGATCCGCCCCAGGAAAGTGGCAGCGGCGGCCGTGGCGATCGCATTCAGCACAATACAGACCAGCACAAAGACCAGTCTGGGCCAGAAGGGCACGATATATTTCAGCAGCCGGGCCACTGTTTCCTTATGGATCGGCTGCATGGGACCCATGGCTCTCGGTCCCCGTGGACCGCCTCCGGCGGGAACGGGACGGACAGGAGCGCTGTTTTTCTTTTCGCTCATGCTTCGTCACCCCCCTTCGTCTGGGAGTCATGAACCTCACGGTAGATTTCACACCGGGCCAGCAGCTCCGCATGCGTACCGGCGTCGACGATTCTTCCATCGTCCAGGACTACGATCAGGTCCGCGTCCATGACCGAGGAAACCCGCTGGGCAATAATGATCTTCGTGGTTTCCGGAATGAAGCTCCGGAAGCCCGCCCGGATCAGCGCATCCGTCTTGGTATCGACGGCGCTGGTGCTGTCGTCCAGAATCAGGATCTTCGGTTTCTTCAGCAGCGCCCGCGCGATGCAGAGCCGCTGCTTCTGCCCGCCGGAGACGTTGGTTCCCCCCTGTTCAATCCAGGAGTCATATCCCTCCGGCATTTCCCGGATGAATCCGTCCGCCTGGCTCAGCCGGCAGGCTTCCTCGATTTCCGCGTCCGTCGCGTTCTCGTTTCCCCAGCGCAGGTTCTCCTTCAGCGTTCCGCTGAAAAGCTCATTCTTCTGGAGCACCATCGCCACCCCGTCCCGGAGCGCGTGGATATCGTAGTTCCGGACGTCGATCCCGCCGACCCGGACAGTGCCCTTCGTCGCATCGTACAGGCGCGGGATCATCTGTACAAGGGTCGATTTGCCCGCGCCCGTTCCGCCGAGGATCCCCACCACCGCGCCGCTGGGAATATGCAGGTCAATGTCGCTGAGGGTGTCCCGCTCGCTGCGGCTGGCATAGCTGAAGCTGACATGGTCGAAGTCGACGGAGCCGTCCGCCACCGCCGTGGCCGGCTGCGCAGGGCTGCCGATATCGCTCTTCTCGTCCAGCACCTCCACGATCCGCTGCGCCGAAGCCCGGCTCATCGTGATCATCAGGAACACGAAGGAAACCATCATCAGGCTGCTCAGGATCTGGATCACATAGGTGATCAGGCTCATCAGCTGCCCCGTCGTCATCCCCACATCCGGATTGTTGCCGGAAGCGATGATCGCCCGGGCCCCCAGCCAGCTGATGATCAGTGTGCAGCTGTAGATGCAGGTCATCATCAGCGGGCTCATGAAGGCCAGCTGCTTTTCCGCCTTGACGAAATAATTATAGATGGTGCCGGAGATTCCGTTGAATTTCTCGATCTCATAGTCCTCCCGCACGAAGTTCTTGACGACGCGGATGCCGCGCAGGTTCTCCTGCACCACGTTGTTCAGCTTGTCATAGCTCTTGAACACCCGCTCGAAAATGGGATGCGTACGGGTCATGATAAAGTAGATCCCGAATCCCAGAACCGGCAGCGTGAACAGGAATACCATGCTGATCCGGGCGTTGATCGTCAGCGCCATGATCATGGAAAAGATCAGCGTCATCGGCGCCCGTACCGCCATCCGGAGGATCATCTGAAAGGCGTTCTGGACGTTGGTTACGTCCGTCGTCAGCCGCGTGATGATGCTGGAGGTGCTGAAATGGTCGATGTTCGAGAAGGAGTAATCCTGGATATGATAGTACATGTCATGCCGCAGGTTCCGTGCGAATCCCGCCGAGGAGACCGCAGCCATCCGCCCGCTCATCACGCCGGAGAACAGGGAGATGAACGCCGCACCCAGCAGCACCGCGCCGTACAGCCAGATCTGGCCCATATCCCCGCGGGTGATCCCCCGGTCGATCAGGTAGCTCATCACCAGCGGGATCACCGTTTCCATCGCGACCTCTCCGACCATGAACAGCGGAGTGGCGATCGCCTGCTTCTTGTACTGCCGGATACTGGCAGCCAGCTTTTTAATCATCCGGGTCGTTTTCCTTTCTGCCTTTTGCTCTGTTCCGCCGGATTTCCGTCCGGCTTATCAGGGGGAATCAGTCTGCACCGGAACCCCTGCTGTGCTGGTAATACCTGCACAGCTCACGCATCGGACATTCGCCGCAGAGGGGCCTCTGGGCCCTGCAGATCCGCCGTCCGTGCCAGATCAGCCAGTGATGCGCCCGCCCCCATTTTTCCTCCGGAATCAGGCGCGTCATCTGTTTCTCCGTCTCCTCCACCGTCTCCGCTTTGCACAGCCCCAGCCGGTTGCTGACCCGATGCACATGGGTATCCACGGCGAACGCCGGAATTCCAAAGGCATTGCTCAGCACGACATTGGCCGTTTTCCGCCCGACGCCGGGCAGCCGGATCAGTTCCTCCCTCGTCCTGGGAATCTCCCCGCCGTACTCCTCGCAGATCATCCGGCAGGCGGCAATGATATTCCCCGCCTTGCTCCGGAAGCCGCAGCTTTTTACCATCGGAAAAAGCTCGCTCAGCTCCGCCCCGGCCATGGCCTGCGGATCGGGATATCTGGCGAAAACAGCCGGCGTGACCCTGTTCACCTGGGCGTCCGTGCACTGGGCGGAAAGGATCGTGGCCACCAGCGTTTCATACGGATTTGTGAAATGCAGCTCCGCCTTTGCTTCCGGCCATGTCTTTTCCAGTGCGTCCAGGATCGCTTCTTTTCTTTCTTTTTCCGTCATTGCCTTTCATCTTTCCGGACACAGCCGTTCCGTTTCATCAAAAGCCTCCCCCATGATGGATGGAGAAGGCTGTATGTTTCTTTATTTCCTGGGCTGAATATAGCCTTTCCGGGTCAGGAGCTCCGCCGTCAGGATACCGCCGCCGGCCGCGCCGCGGATAGTATTGTGGCTCAGGCAGACGAACCGCCAGTCGAAAATCCGGTCCTCCCGCAGGCGGCCGATGCTGACGCCGAATCCATTCTGGAAATCCCGGTCCAGCCGGGTCTGCGGCCGGCTTGGATCCTCAAAGTACTGGAGGAAAGGCTTCGGGGCGCTGGGCAGCTCCAGCCGCTGGGCTTCCGTTTCGTAGCCGGCCCACCGCTCCAGGATCTGCTCTTTGGTCACTTTTTCAGCAAACCGGACGGAAACCGCCGCCATGTGCCCGTCGCTGGCGGCCACCCGCAGGCACTGGGCGCTGATGACCGGCTCCGCCGCGTTCACAATCACCGGACCTTCCCCGAGATCCTCCACATGCCCCCAGAGCTTCAGCGGCTCCTGCTCGCTCTTCTCGTCCTCGCCGCCGATGTAGGGAATCACGTTGTCCACCATTTCCGGCCAGGTTTTGAAGGTCTTCCCTGCGCCGCTGATCGCCTGGTAGGTGCACACGCTGACCTGCGTGGGACGGAAATCCAGCAGGGGGGTCAGGGCCGGGACATAGCTCTGGATGGAACAGTTGGGCTTCACCGCGATGAATCCCCGCTCGCATCCGAGGCGCTTCCGCTGGGTCGGGATCACCGCCAGGTGGGCAGCGTTGATTTCCGGCACCACCATGGGCACGTCCTTCACGCCCCGGCAGGCGCTGTTGTTGCTGACCACGGGAATCTCATGCCTTGCATAATCCTCTTCCAGGGCACGGATCTCGTCCTTTTTCATATCCACGGCGCAGAACACGAAGTCCACTTTTTCAGCAATCGCATCGATATCCGCGGCATCCATCACGGTCATGCCGGCCACATCCTCCGGAATCGGCCAGTCGAAAGCCCAGCGGCCCTCCACGGCTTCCCGATAGGGTTTCCCGGCGCTGCGGGCCGAAGCCGCCACGCAGCTGACATGAAACCAGGGATGATCCTTCAGCAGGGAAATGAACCGCTGGCCCACCATCCCCGTCGCACCGATAATACCTGCCCGAAGCTGAATCATATCTGTATCCTCCTCTTTCCGTTCTGTCCGCGCCTGCTTATTCCCAGAAAAGCAGATCGAAGCTGGGAATCTTTTCCGTCCCGTCCCCGTTCTCGATCTCGTGATACCCGGTCAGCCTTCCGTAGAACGTCTGTTCGCTGCCCGCCGCAAAGCCCGGCTCCTCGCCGGTTGTAATGGCGATGATGCCCTTCAGGTTTCCCTTCTCCGTTTTTGTCATCGCGGCAAACACGATGTACTCGTCTCCCACGTGCTGAATCTCCGTAATGGTGACTTTGTATCCCATCACCCGCCCCGTATAGGCGTCCATCTTCCGGTTCAGCGTGGAATAGGCCGGTTTCACAGCCTGCGCCTTGATCTGGTTCCGGCTGTCCTTTTCTGTCAGCGTCCGGTTCGCGGTCCAGGTGAAGCGTCTTGTGTCGTAATTCTTTTTCGACAGCACCAGCATCACCGTATACTGGCTCTGCGTGTCGGTCGGAATTTTGAACGTAAACCTTCCGGTGTTGTTGGTCCGGACAGTTTTGTCATAGTCCTTCCGTCCTCCGGTCACGATGCACTGCAGGGTCACGCCCTTGGTGGTTTTCCCGCTCAGGACAAATTCATCATTCTCGAACTGCTCCGGCACCTCCGCGTTCAGGGTCACCGGCAGCAGGGTTTTCTGATAGGTGGTGGTATCAAACACATGTTCCCCGATGGTCTGTCCGTTCAGCTCCACCGTCAGGGTCATCAGCCAGATCCCCTCCTCCGGCAGCTTGACATTCATCTTGAATTTTCCGCTTTTGCCGGCGTCCGTCTCAATCCGGGTTGGCGTCGGGTTGGCATATTTCATGATCACGCCGATCAGATGCGCCCCGGGATTGGTCGTGCCCTCCACGGTGAAGGAGCTTGTATTGGTCTCCATCGGCGGAATCTCGGAAAAATTCAGGATCCCCGACGCCTTCGCCGGCGTATCCAGGGTCTGCGTGAATTCCACGGTCCTCGTGGCTTTGCGCAGGCTGTTGAGGTCCTTTGCCTTCAGCCCCCGGCCGTAGACCTGGTAATCCAGGACGACCGTCCATCCGTTCCGGACCGTTTTCTCCGCATATCCCCAGGTGATCAGGCCGTTCACATTCCGCTTGTACCGGATCTGCAGGAACCGGATATCGTGGCTCGTCCGGAACCATTCCGCACTCTTGATATCGTACCCCTGATTCTTGTAGGCTTCCGATTTCATCTGGGCGGACCGGTAGACCGACCGGGTGGAGGTGGTCTGCGCGTCAATGTTGAAGTACTGCGCCGCGTCCTCATCCTGCCTCGCCCGGATCTCCAGGCAGGCATCCAGGTCCGGAACCCATGCCTGCAGAAGCACGCCCCGTTCCTGCCAGTCCTGCTTCATGCCTTCAGCCGTCGTGTTCAGCGCATGCTGAATTTCTTCATGGCTTTCCAGGTTCTCCTCCCGCAGGACAATATAGCTGTCCGCCAGAGACAGTTTCGCGAAGATCGTCCCCAGGGAATACTCCGTCGTCGTTGCCGTGGCGGCCATGGCCGATCCGCAGAAAAGCGCGATCACCGCTGCCAGACAGAGCATCCAGAAAAAACATTTCCGCACAGAAGGTCACCGACCCTTTCTGTCAAAATCAATAAATAATTATAACAAAGAACGGCACAAAAGGCAAATCCCGGTTACGCGTCCGCCGGTCCCCTGGTCACAATATATCCGGCAAAGAGATCCGGCTCCCCATCCTTCCCATGGTAGACGCCGCCATGGGTCACCATCGTCATATAATCGCCCTTCGCGTTCATCACCCGGTACGGGCGGAACTGCCGGCCGGACTCCTCCTTCCGGACGCTCTCCATATCCGCCACGAAAGCCGCCCGGTCCTCCGGGTGCATCCGTTTCAGCCATGCCTCATCAAAATCTGCAAAGAACACTTTTTCCAGTCCGAAAGCTTCCTCCAGCCGGGGGGCCACCCGGGTCACCCCGGTCTCCATGTTCTGCATGAAGGGATAGCAGTCCCCGTCGTTCAGGCACATCGCCTCGAACGACTTATCCAGCAGGCCCGTCAGGTTCAGCTTCGTCCCCTTATGGGTGGCGCCGGTACTCATTTCCCGCTTCAGCTCCGCCTTGTGCTGATACATCATATAGTCCGCCACGCGCAGCACGTCATGCAGATTCCTGTACTGCGGCCCGGAGACTGCGTACCCGGTCGCCAGCATGGGCGTATATTCCTTTTTCTTCGCGGCCTCATCGCACACCCGGTGCACCTGCTCCGTTTCCGCCTCCACGGTTTTCTCGTCCGCATTCCGGTAGATCGCCAGGAATTCATCCCCGCCCATCCGGTAGATGTGCTCCGCACTTTTCAGGCAGTTCCGCAGCGTCGACGCGATGAACTGGATATACTCGTCCCCCGCGTCATGGCCGAACAGGCCGTTCACGGATTTCAGGTTGTTCATATCCGCGAAGAGGAAAATGAATTTCTGCTCCGGGTTCGCCTGATACTGCCGGTCATATTCCTGGATATCCCGCTCATAGCTGTTCCGGCTTTCAACGCCCGTCATGGCGTCCATCATCATGGTCCGCTCCAGGGCGATCGCCGGATTCTCCAGCGAGAAGAAAAACCCGACCGTAACGATCGTCAGCGCTCCGCCCGTAAGCAGAAGCTCCCGGACCAGGATCTGCGCCGTCTCCGCCGCCACCAGCATCAGCAGCATCGGGATCAGCGCGTACCGGATCCGGCTGCTCAGGCGCCGCCAGTTCCGGAAGCTCAGGAGGATCGCCAGGAAAAAGCAGACATACCCCAGCGCATATCCCACCCAGGCACCCATCCCCGTGCTGGACCAGGTTCCCCTGCAGGCTGTGTATTCAATTTTCAGGAAGGGCAGGAGCAACGTATAAGCAGCCATCGGAATCAGGCTGACCCATTTGAACTTTTCTTCCCGGTCCGGATAGAGCAGATGCACAAGATAGCCCAGAATCTCCCTCGCAAACAGCAGCGCCGAAAGATAAAACACAGCATGCGCGATGAAATTGACAATCTCCGGGACAATATCCGTGCGGTTGACCGTCCAGACGGTCACGGCGTCCATCACCACATGAAGCATCGCCCATGTCAGCAGGCGGTGAAACATCTTGCCGTCCTTCCCCATCCGGTATGTCCGGGAAATGACGGCCAGGAAAATCAGGATAATCAGACAGACCAGTTCTTCCCGCAGAATCAGAATCGGATACATCCTAAATCTTCCCTTCCATGTTATTTCTGTTTCTGAATATTGTGACACATTCTTCCCCGCCTGTCAAATCAAATCCGCCGCAAAGAAGCTGGTTCCGCCAAAAAGGGGATAAAAAAAACCTCTTCCCGGATCGGGAAGAGATTTTGGGGGATTCAATTATTCTTCGTCGTCGTCTTCGATCTTCGCATTGGCGATAATCTTCTGCGCCTCGTTGGCCGGCACTTCCTCGTACCGTTCAAACCGCATGGAGAAGGATCCTCTCGCCTGGGTCATGCTCCGCAGGTCCGTCGCATACTTGAACATTTCCGCCTGAGGCGCTTCCGCCTCCAGCAGCTGCATGCTGCCCTGCTGGTTCATCCCCATAATCCGGCCGCGCCGCTTGTTCATGTCGCCCATGATGTCGCCCATGTATTCGTTCGGCACCTTGACTTCAACGTGCATGATCGGCTCCAGCAGCACGGGGCTCGCGTCCATGCAGCCCTTCTTATAGGCAATGCGGGCCGCGGTCTTGAAGGCCATTTCAGAAGAGTCCACCGGGTGGTAGGATCCGTCGTACAGCTTGGCGCGGATATGCACCATGGGATATCCGGCCAGAACGCCCTTCACCAGGTTCTCCCGCAGGCCCTTTTCGACGCTGGGGATAAAGTTCCTCGGCACCACGCCGCCGACGACCGCGTCCACGAATTCGAAGTCGGTATCGCTGTCGGTGATGGGGCTGAATTCGATCCAGACATCGCCGAACTGGCCGTGTCCGCCGGTCTGCTTCTTGTGCCGGCCCTGGACCTTCACGGTCTTGCGGATCGTCTCACGGTACGGAATCTTGGGATCCTGCAGCACGGCGTTGGCACCGAATTTGCTGGCAAGCTTGTTCCGGACCACGTCCAGATGCATTTCGCCCTGGCCGCTCAGCTCGGTTTCGGTGGTTTCGGCATTCTTGACGATCCGGATGGAGGGATCTTCCTCCGCCAGCCGGTTCAGCCCGCTGAAGACCTTGTCCTCCTCACCCTGCTTCGCAGCGAAGACCGCCTTGGCAATGCAGGGTTCCGGGAACACGATTTCGGGATAGACGATGGGGTTATTCGGGTCGCACAGCGTGTCGCCCGTGGAGGTGAACTGCAGCTTCGCCAGGGCGCCCAGGTCGCCCGCATGCAGCTTCTCGACGTTGGTCTGCTTGTTTCCGCGCAGGGAGAACAGGCCGCCGGCCTTCTCGTTCTTTTCCTTGTTCGCGTTATACAGCGGGGTCGCACTGGTCAGCACGCCGCTGAAGATCCGGAACAGGCTCAGCTTTCCGACAAACGGGTCGGCAATGGTCTTGAATACCAGCGCGCTGAAGGGCTCCTCATCCTTGCAGACCCGGCTCACTTCCTCGCCGTTCTTCGGGTTCTTGCCCTTCTGCTCCAGCCCCTCATGCGCCGGGCTCGGCAGGTACTTGGCCATCAGGTCCATCAGCCGGGCGATGCCGACGCCGGTCAGGGCGCTGCAGGCAACGACGGGCACGATGCTGCCGTCCTTCATCCCCTTGCGGAAGCCGTCCATGATCTCATCATGCGTCAGCTCCTCGCCTTCGAGGTATTTCATCATCAGATCGTCATCCGCGCTGGCAGCCTGTTCCGTCAGGAAATCGAAGCTTTCGTTGATTTCCGCTTCCAGATCCGCCGGCACCGGCACTTCCTTGCTCTTCTTGTAAGCGCCCTCATAGGCCTTCCGCTCCAGCAGGTTCACGACGCCGCGGAAATTGGCACCCTCGCCCAGGGGCAGCAGAATCGGCACGACGCTGCTGCCGTATTTTTCGCGCAGCTGCGCCACGATCTTCTCAAAGTTGGCGTGCTCGCGGTCCATCTGGTTGACCACGAACATCCGGCCCAGATGATGCTCTCCCGCATAGTCCCAGGCCTTCTCCGCGCCCACGCTCAGGCCGTTGACGCCGCCGATCACGATCACGGCCGTCTCGGCAACGCGCAGCGGGCCCATCATCTCGCCCACAAAGTCAAAGTACCCGGGGCAGTCGATCGTGTTGATCACCTTGCCGTCCCACACGATCGGCGCATAGGTCGCGCTGATGGAGAAACCGCGTTTTTTCTCTTCCGGATCAAAGTCGGATACGGTTGTCCCGTCCTCCACCTTGCCCTGGCGATCCGTCATCCCGGCAGCAAAGAGCATCGACTCCATCAGCGTGGTCTTGCCCTCGCTGCCATGTCCCATGAGGGCGATGTTCCGGATGTTACTGGTCATAAATTCAGCCATGATCCAATTCCTCCTGTATGTGATTTCCTTTTCATCCCCGGTTCCCCTTTCCGGGGATCCATGGATCAGATTGCTATGCCATTTTTTATCATATCATAATTTCCGCCAAAAGAAAAGGAAAAAAATGTTTCAGCGGATCTCCAGTCCTTTTCTGTACAGCCGCTCCATCACGGGCATCCATTTTTCCGGGTCCCCGCTGGTCTCCATCCGGACGCTCCCCGCGCTTCCTTCCCGCAGCAGCCCCCGGTCCGCCAGCACGCGGCGCAGCTGACGCGCGGTCCCCGCGTTTCCGTCCGTAATCAGGGTTTTCTCCGGAATCATTGCCCGGATCATGTTTTTCAGGAACACGTAGTGCGTGCATCCCAGCACGACCGCGTCCACCCGGTTCATATCCCATTCGCCGAAGGTTTTTTCCAGGTACGCCTTCGCGCCCGCGCTGTCTTCCCGCTCCACCAGTTCCATCAGTCCCGGACAGGGCATCGGCACCGCATGGGCGCCGAAGCGATCCATCAGGTTCAGGAATTTCTCCTGCTTCAGCGTCAGCGGCGTCGCCATGACCAGGATGCTTCCCCCCTGCCAGGCTTCCTCCGCCGGCTTCAGCGCCGGCTCCATCCCGATCACGGGGATCTGCAGCTCCGCCCGCAGCGCGGCCGCCGCCGCGCCGGTCGCCGTGTTGCACGCGATCGCCAGCGCCTTGATCCCCTGCTGCATCAGCCGTTCGACGACCTGCCGCACGCAGGCGAGAACCTCCTCCGTGGTCTTGGTGCCGTAAGGCGCGTTCCGGGTATCCCCGTAATAGAGGAAATCCTCCTCCGGCAGCTCCCGGGTCATCGCGGCCAGGGTGCTGATCCCCCCGACCCCGCTGTCAAAAACCCCGATGGGTTTCTCCGCTTCCCGCATTTCGGTTCCGTTCTCCTTTATGCCAGATCCTCCGCCAGCGCGGCCGGGTTCGCTAGCTCGTAGATGGTGTATCCCCCGATGGAGGTGACCTCCGTTGCGCCCAGATCCTCAAAGTCCGCCACGGCGTATGCGAGCTCCATATTGGCCACGATGGCGGTCTTTCTGCCTGCCAGCGCTTCCGGGTTCCACAGGTTTTCATCGCTCAGCCAGTTCAGATACTTGATCGGATGCTTCCGGCTGCCCGGCTCCACCGGTACGCTGGACACCGTTCCGTCGCTCAGCTCCGTAATGACCGCCGCGTCCCAGTAGGAAGCATAGGCCATCGTATACCCGTTTTCCTTCAGATAATCCGCAACGGGCTGCAGGCCCTTCACGGTCGCGGTGTCATTGTACTGGAGCCCCGTGTATTCCACCCGGATGCTCGCCGGATCCCGGAAGAAGCCCGTATAGTACATCCCGTTGGCAATCAGCATCAGGCTGGCGGCCAGGCTCATCACTCCGTGCACGGAGACCGTCGCGTTCCCCGCAGCCAGGAAGCCGAACCGGCTTTCGCGCGGCTTCCGCCGCGCCGTTTCCGCCGCTTCAGGGACGCCGTAGCCGGAACGGATATCCGCCGACGCCAGCGCGGGAATGATCCAGATAATAATCGGCAGCAGGTACAGCAGATGCAGCAGCTCCGCTCCGCTCAGGAAGAGGAATACGCACGCCATGATGACCTGCACCATGATCCAGAACACCTGCAGGAACCGGGCTGTGGGCTCCTCGGTTTTCCGCGCAATGTGGAATGCCAGGATCAGGGAGACGATCCAGGCGATCACCCCGCAGATGCCCAGCAGCCCCTCCAGGGAGAACAGCGCCTGAAAATCCTGGAATCCCAGATCCACAAACGTGTTGTAGATCACCTTGTACAGGTGGGAGAAATCGCCCATCGTAATGGTCTGGGCGCTGAAGTCCTGAAAGGTGTACTGTTCCGCCAGCACCTTCAGGTTCACCAGATATCCGACGCCGCCGCCCGCCAGGGGCACCAGCGTCATCAGCATCGCCGGCAGCTCCTGCCGCAGCAGGTTTCCCTTTTCTCCGTTCCGTTCCCGGAGCATCGCGCAAATCACGGCGGTAGCCATCAGCGGGATGATGGAAATCATCAGATCCCGGACCCCGGTCAGGCATGCGCCGAACGCCGTCAGCGCCAGGCACGCCGTCACCGTCCAGAAGGGCCAGCGCTTCCATTCCTTCAGCCGCCGCACCGCCCCCAGGTACAGCCCGACGATCAGGAACGAAAATGTGACATGGAAGGCATAGTAGTTATGATAAAGCACAATCCGCCCGTAAGGGATGCTGAAGGGCAGCATCAGGGCAGCCCCGGCCACACAGAAGCGGTTGAAGGGGATCCGGGCCTGCCGGGCCAGGTACGCAAACCCGGCCAGCATCATGAGCTCCATCAGCACGCTCCCCCAGAAGCGGACCAGCGACCAGTCATTCGTCATCCGGAACAGCATGGAATAAATGATCTGGCAGTCGATCACCTGCAGCTCCGTGCTGTAGTTCCAGCTGGTACTCATGATGCCGCCCTCCCGGGCCAGCTTCTCCCCCAGCACCAGTTCGGACGAGGTGTCGCTGTCCATCAGCGTTGTGGAAACGACCCACGCCGTCCGGAATGTCATGACCAGGGAGAAGATCAGCAGCGCCACGCACAGGATGCGTTTCACCACAGGGATCGCCTTGTTCTTGTTCATTTTACCGCCTCCGTCTTCTGATTGTCCGCGCTTTCTCCGCGCCGGACCACAGCCTTCCGCTGCCGCAGGAACCGCTCGCGGTCCAGCATCACCACGTGTCCGCAGGTATTGCATTTGATTTTGATATCCGCGCCGGTCCGCGTCACGGTCCATTCATTCCCCCCGCAGGGGTGGGGTTTCCGGGTCAGGATCACATCCCCGAGCGTAATCTGTTCCACCATGTTCTGCCCGCCGCCCTTTCTCGCATAATCGCCGCAAAGTATATCCCAAAAGGGGGTAAATGGCAATATTGTTAACAACCTGTTTCATTTACATTTCATTTTATACATGATATAATCAGCTTATCCTTTTTTGAGGAGGACTTTCGATGAAGCTGCCTGATCTTTCCCGGGTGACCACCATCCTGCCGAATCTGGCTGATTATATTGTTTATGCCGCCATTGCCATTGTGACGCTGATCGGGGTTTTCAAATGCCTTCTTCCCCTCTGGCGCACTTCCGCCTCCCTTCGCCGGGCCATCCGCCGCCTGCAGGATCATGCCGGCGAATCCGGCAAGCCCGTCTGGCAGGAGGCCAGCTTCCTGGGCCGCCGGATGCGCGGTTCCTGGCTCCGTTTCCTGCAGAATGCGGAGCAGCTGGACCGGAGGGGGCTTCCCACGAATGTGGAGGATTATATCAATGACGACACTGTCACCCATTCCCACGGCAACGCCACCTTGGCGGAGCTGATTCCGAATCTGCTGACCTCGCTGGGCATCCTGGGCACCTTCATGGGCCTGTCCCGGGGGCTTTCCAGCCTGAATTTCGCGGATGCCTCCCAGCTGGTTTCCGGCATCCCGAACCTGCTCTCCGGAATGCGCTTTGCCTTTGGCACCTCCGTGGCCGGTATCTCCTGCAGCCTCGTTTTCAATATGCTGAACCGGATTTCCCAGGGCTCCAGCTACCGGGCCATTGATGATTTCGTTTCTTCCTTTACCCAGCTGGCCATGTCGCGTCCCCTGGACAATGATGTCCAGCTCATCTGCCAGAATCAGGACCGGAACCATATGCTGCAGGGCATCAACGAGACCCTGGCGGACCGGCTGGCTGAAAACGTCGGCCTGGCCATCACCCGTTCCATGAGCCCCGTCACTGCTTCCATGGACCGCTTTATCGTGGCGGCCACCCGGAATCAGATTGAAGGCGTCAACCGCATTGTGGGCCGCTTCCTGGAGGAGATGGAGGCGTCGCTCGGCAGCCATTTCAATTCCCTCGGCGCCACCATGGATCTGATCAACGAGCACCAGCTCCAGTCGGCGCAGCAGGCCGTGGCAACCCTTCAGTCGGCCGGCGGCATCGTCCAGGATGCCCAGACGCTGCATCAGCTGACCGCTGAAACGCTGACCCGCTTTGACGCCTATGTGGCGGAGCTGCAGGCCAGCCGGAGCCGGGACGAATCCTTCGAGAAGCGCTCCGCGGAGCTCCTGCTCCGCCTGGAAAAGCAGAATGATATGCTGGCAAGCCTGATGAGCAAGCTGTCCGACCGGGTCGAGGCAATTCCGGATCTGCAGGCACGGGAAGGCACGGATCAGTCCCTGGCGGACATCCGGGAGCTCACCCGGACCCTGAATGAAAGTGTCCGTTCGATCTCCGAAACGCTGACCGCCCTGTCCGAGGAGGTCTGATCCAGATGGCAAGACAGTCCATTCACAACCGCCGGGCAGGCCGCGGTTCCACCGGCGGCGGCGCCTCCTGGATCAGCTATTCCGATATGATGGCCGCGCTGCTGCTGATCTTCGTCCTGATCCTGACCTACAGCCTGTACCAGTATTTCACCATGCTGGAGGCAAAAACCGCGGAGCTGGAGGAGCAGCAGACGCTTCTCCTGGCCCAGCAGGTGCTTCTGGATGACAAGGAAACGGAGCTCTCCTCCCTGCAGGCCTCCCTCACGGCCAAGCAGACGGAGCTGGATGAAGCAAACGCCGCCCTCCTGACCCGGGAGCAGCTCCTGGCGGCCCTTCAGGCGAAGCTGAAGGAGCAGGAAGCCGCGCTGGCCGCTGCCTCCGTAAAGCTGGAGGAGCAGCAGCAGGCGCTGGCGCTGCAGGCGGCCCGCATCGATGATCTGGTGGGCGTGCGGGCAAACATGATCCGGGATCTTTCCGCTTCCCTCTCCGCCGCGGATCTGAAGGCCACGGTGGATCCGAATTCCGGCGCCATCGTTCTGGACAGCGCGGTTTTCTTTGAAACCGCGCGCTCAGAGATCAAGGAGGAAGGCAAGCAGCTGCTGAACCGCTTCATCCCGGTCTATCTCTCCGTGCTGCTCAGCGAAAAGTACCGGGATTACCTGGGGGAAATCATTATTGAAGGGCACACGGACTCCACCGGCACCTATAACAATAACCTGCGCCTCAGCCAGCAGCGCGCCCTCCAGGTGGCGCTCTACATTCTCGATATGCCGGGCCTGACCCGGGCGCAGGTGCAGCTCCTCCAGCAGATTCTGACCGCCACCGGCCGGTCCTGGGCGGATCTGAAGGTAGACGCTTCCGGGGCGGAGGATCCGGAGGCTTCCCGGCGCGTGGAATTCAAATTTGCGCTGCGCGATTCCGATATGATTGAGGAAATGAAGCGGATCCTGGAAGAAAACGATCTTGATATTCCTGATGAAAGGTCAGTTATTCAATGAAACCTGCTGCGATACTCCTGATGGTGCTGTGCCTGGCCGCTCTGGCCGGTGTCGGCTGGCTCTATTTCTCCGCCGATCTGACAGTGGAGGAGGTCTCCTGCGTCGCCTATGCCGCCCAGGATCAGCCGGCCGTCTTTCAGGCGCTGAAGGACCAGCTGGCCTCAGGTTCGTTTACAGGGACGCCATTTGATGCTTCCGGCCTCGGTGCGCCGGAGGATTACCAGTTCCTGGAGTATACCCTGCGCCTCCGGAATGATACTTTCCTGAAGGCGGAGGTCATCGAAATCCAGGTAACCCCCATGACCGGGGACATCCTGCAGCTCAGCGATCCCGACGCCCATGATCTGCCGGCCCGTTCCGGCGGCGCCTTCACCGCGGCCATCCTGACCTCCCGGGAAATGCACAGCATCCGGGAGCTGACGCTGACCTATTATCTCTGGGGGCTCCCCTTTTCCGCCCGGGTAACCTACAACCCCTGATTCCTTCCCGGAAGGAAGGGGTTGGGCAGCAGAAACGCAAACACAAGAAAAGCTCCCGTTTCCGGAAGCTTTTTCTTTTGGCCCAGGGAGCCGATGTCCTCGTTTTTTCACCCGCTATGTGAAGCAGGCTGGTGCCCTGCCGGCCGCCTTTGCCGTCCCCTGGCGTCAGAGACGGGGGCATGACATTGCGGCCTTGGACCCGGGCTCCATTTTTCGAAATGTGGGGAAAACCGAAGGACTGTCGCGAACCCCAGGTAACTGTCGTTATTATAACGGGTTTCCGGGAAATCGTCAACCCCTTTTTGTCATTTTTTTGTGATTTTTTCGTCCTTTTCTGCAGAAAAAAGACATTTTCCGGTTACCCTTCCAGCCTTCCCCCGCATTCTTCGACGAAATCCGCCGGAATCAGGAAGGCCATCTTCCTTTTCAGCATCTGACTGCGCTGGAAGGTCACGTCCACCTGATCATTCCCGTTCATCCGGCCGAGCACGTGGACTTCCTCCACCGGCAGCACGGCCAGCAGGTCCCGTGCAATCCTGACGCTCAGGGCCCCGAGGTATCCCCGGGCATCCTTCTCGATTTCCTCCGGCCGGCATTCAAATTCGCATTCCAGCCTTTCAGCGCCGGGGGCGCGCAGCAGCATCCCGTTCACATAGTCCGTCAGGTCTCCCAGCGGGTTCAGGGTCGTGAGCACCTCCACGTAGGCCTCCAGGTCGCCCTCCAGCACCTTCTCCGCCATCCGGTGATAGAATCCCCACAGCTTCGGCCCGGTCAGCCCGTCCCGCGGCCGGGTGTAAAGCAGGGCTTCCGTCCAGTCGATGGTCTCGTCCGCGGTGACCCAGAGATGATCGATTCCGGTCCGCCGGGTTTTCTGTTCCGCATCCTTCCCGGCAGCGGTTCCTTCCGTTTTTGCGGCCTTTTCAGGCTTCGCAGCGCCGGAATCCTTCCCGGTGCTGTTTCCTGCATTCTTCCCGCGGGCATTTTCAAGGATATGCTCCCGCATGTTTTCCGCCGCGCCGGCGTCGAAGGCCTCCTCCGCCCAGTCGTCCGGACTGGCCTTGCCCCACAGATCCGCGCCGATTCCCTTCAGCGTCTCCGCCAGCTTCTTCTGGGCAGCGCTCAGGTCGATCTTCTCGCTCATGCTTTTCCGGCCTCCTCCCGTCTGCAGCGCAGCGCCGGCGGATTCGCGCTTGTATCAAATCCCTCAATCACGATTTCCGCGTCCTGGATCACCCCGTTGTCAAACATCCACCGGCTCAGGGGATTCACCAGCAGGCTCTCGACCTGATTGCCGATTCCCCGGCCGCCGTTGCTCAGGTCGAAGGTGGCTGCGTCCTGCAGGCTCCGGTAGGCAAAATCCTCGATCCGGATGCGGATGTTCTTCTGCTCCCGCAGGTTGCCGATAATCTTGTTCACTTGCGATTGCAGAATCTGCTCGGCTGCTTCCTTCCGGATATAGTCGAATACCACGATATTCTCTCCGATCCGGTTCAGAATCTCCGGCCGCCCCAGTTCCAGCTTGAAGTAATCCTCAATCGCGCTGCGGACCCGGCTCCGGACTTCGTTGTAGTCCATATCCATGGTCACGTTGGGCTGCCGGTTGCCGAGCGCGTCCTTGATGTAGATGCCCAGGTTGCTGGTGAAGATGATGATCGTCTCGGAGAAGTAAACGGTCTTCCCCTGCCCGTCCGTCATCCGCCCGTCCTCCAGGATCTGGAGGAACTTGTCCAGCACGGAGCTGTGCGCTTTTTCAATCTCGTCGAACAGCAGGATGCAGAAGGGGTTCTCCTTCACCGCGTTGGTCAGCTGTCCGCCCGCCTCGTAACCCACGTATCCGGGAGGCGCGCCCATCAGCTTCTGATCCGAGTGGCTCTGGCCGTATTCGCTCATGTCGAACCGCACGCACGCCCGCTCGTCGCCGAACAGCTTCTCCGCCAGGGCCTTGGCTGTTTCTGTTTTTCCCGTACCCGTCGGTCCGGCATAGAACAGCACGCCCTTGGGCTTCCCCGTCGAGGAGGAGTTCACGCCGTTCATCCCGGTCACGGCGCGCTTCACAACATCCAGCGTCCGCTCCAGGGCCGCGTCCTGACCCTTGATCCGCTTCTCAAAGTCCTGCTTCGCGGTTTTGAGGCTTTCCATGTTCAGCCGGCTCCAGGGGTTTTCCTTGATGCCGTACTTATACAGATCCACCACCGTGCACAGATCCCGGATCGGCGTTTCCTCCTGCTTGCTCAGCAGCCGCATCTCTTCCAGCTCCGTGAAGGTCAGCCCCTCCGTCAGGCCGACAAAGCGCTCACGGATCCGCTCCAGCTCATCCGGATGCTCCCGGTAGTATGGGATGTCCCGCCGGTAAACCGTCCCGGAGAAAAAACCGGCCAGATTGGTACCCGCCAGCATGCGCTTCCGTTCTTCCCGGTCCGGCGCATCCAGCTCGAGGATCTTGCAGACCGGGTTGTTCAGGTAGAACCACGCCGGCAGGTCGTTCAGCTTGTTCACCAGCAGGATCAGCAGATTCTGCTTCTTCCCGTTGGGCGTCCGGACCCATGCGGAGCTCAGCGCGCTCTGGAGCAGGATATTAAAGCTGTTGACGTCCTGCTGGTCCATTCGCTCCGGGGTCGTGATATAGTGGCTCGCCATCTCCAGCACGGTGACCGTGGCCTTCTCCCGCTGCCCCATGGCCCGGCGGATCACGTTCGGCGCCGTATTCGCGTCATTGCCCTTGAATTCCGCCTGAATCGCTCCCTGATTCACGCTTGCCCCCGTCAGCGCGGCGTATCCCGTCAGCATCTCCGGCGCATAGGGGTTTACAAACCCGACCAGATTGCTGTAAAAGACGATCTGGTCATACCCCTCATCCCTGAAATAGGTGTGCAGGTACCGGCTCAGCGGCACGATCTCGTCCATCCGAAGGCTTCCCGCCACGGGATACCGGTACTGGTCCAGTACGTTTCCCTCGAAGATCAGCAGCGGCTTGATCCCGCTGAAGAGGTCCAGTTCGCGGTGCCACTTTGAAATCAGCGCTTCCATTTTCCTTTATGCCTCCAGTCCTTCAAACCGCCTGCACCAGGTGTATTTGCTGATGGCGCTGTTCAGTGCTCCCGCGCAGTAGGTGTTCAGCAGATCCCGGATATAGGGCGGCAGAAACTGATTATACTTCACTTCCAGGATGATCTCCCCGTTGTCGAAGGGCGGGATCGTCGGCAGATCGGGATTGAACAGGTCCCTGCTCCACAGCCCGGTCCTCAGCTGTTTGTCAAACGTGATCCGGACCTCCTCCGCCGGGTGGAGATAGGCCTCGCGCACGTAGTCCACAATCACCACCGGCCGAAGCAGGTTCACCGTCATCTCCCGGTATACATCGTTCAGCAGCCCGCTCCGCGTCGTTTCCAGTCCGGTGGGATCCCCCGCCATCAGCTGTTCGCACAGCAGCCGCGGGATCGTCTGGCTTCTTTTGCTGATCAGGCTTCCCACCTTGGTCTTGCATTCCATCTTGATTGTGCGGTCGCTGAAGTTGTAGATCCGGATCCGGTATTTGTCCCGGTTCGGGTTTCCGTCCAGCTTGTCAAACAGCGCAGTATTGAACACCGTGTCGAAGTACAGGCTGCGGATGTGGTATTCATTGTATTCATCCCCGAACGGATCCCGGTGCAGCACCTGATCCAGGATGCCGCTCAGCACGCAGTACTGCAACTCGTTGATGTAGTATTTCAGCTCGTGCCGCAGGGG
>JAFRGU010000063.1 GCA_017433675.1 Clostridia bacterium | reverse complement strand
GGCTGCTCAGCAGCCTCGTTACCATCTCCTGCTCCCGCTCTCCTTCCGGATGTCCGGGATATACGCAGATCACCAGCACGCCCATCGGCAACAGCAGTGCCAGTGCCTGCTGAATCGCCGGCAGCGTGGTCGCCGTCAGGGTGGTGATCCGGTGATCCCCGCCCGGAAGCCAGCCCAGGTTAAAGACAATCGCCTTCACCGGTTCCCCCACTGCTTCCCGCATATGCTCATGCCCGAGAAGAAAAAGCTCTGCCTGTCCGGCAGATCCTTCCTCTGCCAGCCGTCTGCGGGTGGCCTCCAGGGCTGCCGGCTGAACATCGAAGGCATAAACCCGGCCCTCCGGCCCCACCAGACTGCCTAGCAGGGCTGTGTCGTGTCCGTTGCCCATGGTCGCGTCGATGGCCCGGTCTCCGGGTAAAAGAACAGCCCGGAGCATCTCTGCCGCCAGATATCGGGCCGATTTCAGTTCATATGCCATTCCTTCTCCTCCCGGCTTCACAGGCAGGCAGCTTCCGGTCCGTCCTCCGGTTCAGATCAGCATCAGGATTCCCTGGGCGGCAGCCACCGCCAGGCAGGCGGCCACGGCCACCGTCAGCAGGCTCTTTCCCCGCCAGGATAAAAACACGGCCACCACGACTCCGGCTGCAGCGGTCCGCAAATCTCCCGTGGAATACAGAACATCCGGAAAGGTCATTGCGCCCAGCACCGCAAAGGGAATATAGGTCAGGAAGGACTGGGCAAACCGGCTCCGGATCGGCTTTCGGAACGCGGTCAGCGGCAGCATGCGGATCAGATAGGTTACCACCGCCATCACAGTCACATAGGGGAGGAATGCCCGCCAGCTCATCTCGACTCCTCCTCTTCCACAGGATACAGCAGGGCCCCGGCCGCTGCCGCGGTCACCGCGCAGATGATAATGGTAAATCCGCTGGAAACCCGGTTCAGTCCGGGGATATACCGGAAGCAGATGCTCATGCCCACCGCCAGCGCCACCACCGTCCGCACCGGTTTCTTTTCCCGGGCCGGCGGAAGAATAATCGCCAGAAACATGCCGTAGATAGCAATGCCCAGCGCGGCGCGCACAAAGGGCGGCAGCAGCGTCCCCGCCACGCCCCCCAGCAGCGTCCCGATCGTCCACCCGAACCAGGGTGTGAGCATCAGGCCGTAGAGATAGGCCTTTCCGACTTTTCCGGGCTGGGAGGAGGCCACGGCAAATATTTCATCCGTATCGGCAAAGGAAAAAATCAGCCGCTGCAGGGTCCCCATGGAATCATCCAGCTTCCGCCCCAGGCTCAGTCCCATCAGGCCGTAACGCAGATTGATCGTCAGCTGGGTCAGGGCCGTCTCGTACAGGCTGGCTCCGCCCGTCATCAGGGGCAGCCCTGCCATCTGCCCGGCGCTGGTCAGATTGGTCGCGGAAATCAGCACCGCCTGCAGCCAGGTGAGCCCGTCCCCCACCGCTTTCATTCCAAAGGCAAAGGATACGCTGAGATATCCCAGCGCAATGGGAATCCCGTGCCGGATTCCCTTCCTGAATTCCGCCTTCATCCGTCCTCCCGCATTCTCTCTGGATGTCCGGGTCCCGGCCTTCAAGCCGCTCCCGGCAGCAGAGGCAAGTCTTCTGCGTGTTCCGTGTTGTCCGGTATCCGCTTATAATCTCCGGACGCCGTCCCTGTTCACGATGGCCAGGAAGTTTTTCGCCCGTTCGCTCGGCGAATCGCCGAAGGTGATCGCGGCACGGATCGCCGCTTCCGCCCGCTCCGCATCCGCTTCCGTCCGGGCATGCAGCTCGCACAGCGGCGTCTCCGGCGTCACCCGGTCCCCGATCCGGATCTGCAGCACATAACCAGCGGCATAATCAATGGAATCCTCCGCCCGCATCCGGCCGGCGCCCATCGCCTGGGCCGCCAGACCCAGCGCGGTGGTATTCATCCGATTGACATACCCTGACCGGCCGCAGAGAATCTGCTTTCTGACCGGCGCCTGGGGCAGCAGGGACAGATCCCGGCACACCCGGGAATCGCCGCCCTGGGCGGTAATCATTTCTTCCAGCTTCCGCAGTCCCGCGCCGCTCTCCAGCGCGTGCTCCAGCATCCGGACCGCTTCCTCCTGATCCTTCGCCCGCCCGGCCAGCACCAGCATATGCCCGCCCAGCGTCAGGGAAACCTCCTTCAGGTCGCCTCCGGCCCGGCCGGCCAGGATATCGATAGCCTCCTTCACCTCCAGGGCATTCCCCACATGGGTGCCCAGGGGCTGATCCATCCCGCTGATCAGGGCCACCGTCGGCTTTCCGGCCATGGTTCCGACCCGGACCATGATTTCTGCCAGATGGATGCTGCTCTCGAGATCATGCATCAGCGCACCCGACCCGGTCTTGACATCCAGCACGATCGCATCCGATCCCGCCGCCAGTTTTTTGCTCAGAATGGAGGAAACGATCAGCGGAATGGAGTCCACCGTCGCTGTGACATCCCGAAGCGCGTACAGCGTTTTATCCGCCGGAGCCAGATGCCCCGTCTGTCCGACGACAGCCACGCCGATCTCCCGCACCTGGCGGATGAATTCTTCCTCCGTCAGTCCGATCCGCATTCCGGGAATGGATTCCATCTTATCCAGCGTTCCGCCGGTATGTCCCAGACCCCGGCCGCTCATTTTGGCCACCGGCGCGCCGCAGGCCGCCACCAGCGGCGCCAGCACCAGCGTAGTCGTATCCCCTACGCCGCCGGTGGAATGCTTGTCCACCTTGATCCCCGGAATGGCGCTCAGATCCACCACGTCTCCGGAGTCCCGCATGGCCAGGGTCAGCGCCGTGGTTTCCGCGTCCGTCATGCCGTTCAGCCGGATCGCCATCAGCATTGCCGCCAGCTGATAATCCGGCACGGACCGCTCCGCCGCGGCCCGGGCGAAGAATCGGATCTCTTCCCTGTTCAGTTCTTTTCCCAGCTTCTTCTTTTCAATGATTTCCAGCATCGTCATTTTGCTTCGCTCCTTTCCGGTTCGGAAAAACGAATCGCCGGCGCCTTCTCCTCAGGCGCCGGCGAGCTTTCACCCCGCCGGGGTTCAGTCTTCGTCTTCTTCCTCCGGCAGATCCGCGTTGTGATACACGTTCTGCACGTCGTCGCTCTCTTCCAGCAAATCAAGCATTTTCTGAATTTTCTCGATGGTTTCGGGATCCGTAACTTCCACTGTATTCTGCGGAAGCTTCTGAATTTCAGCGCTCAGGAATGTCAGCCCCTGCTGCTCCAGCGCTTCCCGCACCTTGCTGAACTCATTGGGATCCGTCAGAATCTCCACCACGTCTTCGTCCGGGCGGACATCCTCGGCGCCGGCGTCCAGCGCCATCATCATCAGCTCATCCTCGTCCATGCCGGGTGTCCGCTCAACCACCAGCACGCCCCGGGTATCAAACATGAATCCCACGGATCCCGTGGTGCCCATGTTTCCGCCGTATTTGGCAAAGCAGTGCCGGATATCGCTGGCCGTCCGGTTCCGGTTGTCGGAGATCGTGTCCACAATAATGGCCACGCCGCCCGGCGCATACCCTTCATAGGTAATCTCTTCATATACCACGTTGCTCAGCTCGCCGCTGGCCTTCTTGATGGACCGCTGAATATTATCATTGGGCATATTGTTGGCTTTCGCCTTGGCGATTACGTCCCGCAGCTTGCCGTTGGATTCGGGATTGGCGCCACCTTCGCGGACCGCGATGGCGATCTCCCGCCCGATCTTGGTAAAGATCGCGCCGCGCTGCGCATCCGCCTTGCCCTTCTTCGCCTGAATATTATGCCACTTGGAATGTCCGGACATAGTTT
>JAFRGU010000001.1 GCA_017433675.1 Clostridia bacterium | reverse complement strand
GATCTTCCGCTGAATGCTGCCGTCTGCTTTCGCTGTTTCGGATATGATCACGGTCTCTCCGCTCAGGGATCCGGTCAGTTCGGTGAATCCGGCGCCGGTCAGGCTGTCCTTCCGGGCGGCCGGCGCGGTGTGAATTTCAATGCACAGATCCACGCAGTGATCCTTCAGCATGTCGGCCATGATCCGGCCTGCCTGCTCCGGATGCTCCCGGTGGAGATTGTCCAGATCCGCCTCCAGCGCCTGAGACATCCGGCTGAAGGCCGCCGCAGCCTCGCGAATCTGTTCCTTCGCAGCCGAATCCGTCGTGTTCATGGCTGCGGTTTCATACTGCATGGCGATTTCTTCCGACCACAGGCCCGCCGCTGTTTTCCAGGCGGAAACCTTCTCCTCGTCCGTCAACGCTCCTGAGATCATACGGCGGATGCTTTCCGCCACGGCCGCGTGCCGGGCACACAGATGCAGGTCATAGGTCAGGCTTCCGTCGCCCGCGGAAACCAGAACCCGTTCGCAGCAGTCGCCGGCAGGCACAGTCGGAGTTTCGGTCCTGGGCGTCTCGCTCTTTACGGGCGTCCATTTCGTGTTTCTGTCCTTCTGTTTTGCGCCGCCGTCGGGATCCTCATCCTCCTTGCCTGTGGCGACAATGATGCCCATGTCGCTATCATCCGGCTTCGGCTTCTTGTAATCTTTCTTTGTCTCTTCCTTTCCCTCTTCTTTCTTTGTCTCTTCTTTTCCCTCTTCCTTTTCCTCTTCTTTTCCGGGGAAGTGGAATCCCTTCAGCCAGGTCTTCACCTTCACCGGATCCGCCGTAACCTTCTCCGGGGTAAAGGGGAGCACCTTTTTGCCCACCATCATCTCAGCAGTCAGCTCACAATGCCCCTCAACGGCTTCCTTGAACGTCACCTTGTGGGAAGCGTGCAGCGTCTTGTGTGCGCCGCTCTTCAGGAGCATCACGCCCGATGTCGTGCCTAGAGAGGAGATTTTCACATAAGCATGCTGAGAGGACTGATTCGTCGCGATCACATCGTAATGGATCGTTTCGTTGTACCGGAATCCCAGGACAGACTTGGGCTTGTTGGTGACCTTGATCTTCAGCGCAATCCCGGATTTTTCCTCCTCCGTCTTTTTCGGGTCTTTTCCGATTTTCACGTACTGCGTGGGCGCCTTCACCGTGAGCGCGCTGTCCGCGGCATCCAGATAATCTGCACTCACGTCCAGCGGCCAGGCGGTTTTCTCCAGATCATCTTCCGTAATCTCGTGGGAGTAGGGTCCAAAGGAAGAGCTGGCATTCGCCCACAGCACGGACTGGAACGAATTTTTGATTCCGGGTCCGTGGAGATAGATGCTCTTGAAAAGGTCATCCGTTCCGTTTTTGATGGTTACGGTATAGGATACCTCTTCGCCGAGCGTGTAATATTTCTTGTTGGCAGGATCGCTTTCGACGACCACCTGAATCTCCATGGGAGCCTGGGCTTCTTTCTTCGAATTCTCTTCGCTGCCTTCAGGCTGCTCCGGACTGTCGGAAGAGGTCTCGGAGCCTTCGGGATCGGAGTCGTGAAGGATCTCAAAGAACCAGTGGTGGCCGGGCTTGTGCTTTCCGGGATCCTTGGGCTTCTTTTCCGCCGACGCCCCCGTGCCGGTCTTGAGGGTAATCGGATGCGCCTTGCACAGATACCATTGCCCGTCCTTCCAGAAGAGCAGGGAAGCGTCGATGCTGATGGATCCCTCTTTTGCTTCCTCTTTGGTAATCACATGCGTATCCTGCAGGTGCTGATCCGCGCCGGGACCGATGGTGCCGCCGGGATAGGGGATCCAGTCCCCGGATCCGATTTTCACCTTCGCGTTTTCATAAGACGCGCTTTCCGTGTTCACCAGCTCCAGGTCCAGATACACCTTCTCGCCTTCCTGATAGGCGTCCTTGTCCTTCGGCTTGCCAGCCTCCTTCAGAATCATGGCCACCTTGCACAGCCCCAGCCCTGATTCCGCCAGATCCTCGTTGGTTTTTCCGGGCGTCAGAATCGTGATTAGCTCGGTGGTAACCATCCGCTCCTCATTATTCTCGCCCCGGCAGGTCAGGGTAATCTGCTCGTTGAAGAAGCCCTGCTTCAGGTCGTCTTCCGTCACAATATGGGTCACATTCATCACCTGGCTGTAAGCGGGCGCGGCCATCTTCCGGTGCATGAGTTTCCCCATCTGCAGGCTGCTGACCGTTACATTCAGGAAGGTTTTCTCGGTCTCGTTGGCGACATAGATCTGATAGCTGACTTCGTCATCCTCGTGGTATTCCGCCTTCGAAACCGGCGGGTTGAGGAGGACAGTCATATCATACTTGTTCTGAATATCGCATTCGACCTTCACGGATCCGCCGCTGACACTGAGGCCATTCCCCTCGGGATATTCCGCCTTGATGTTGAAATCCGCGGTAATGAAACCGCCCGGGATATTTTCCCCGTCCACATCGCGGACGTATGTTTTGGTGACCTCCGTGTCCGGATTCAGCGTACCGCAGTTCCAATTTTCCGTGTCGCGGGCCGTCTGGCTCAAATACCCGCTGACATTATAGAACGGATGATCCGATTCATTCCGGATCGTGACGGTGAAGGTAATCTTTTCCCCGTCCAGGAAGGCAGGCCCGCCGTTCGCCGGACCGCCCGCAACCTCAATGGACCCGACCAGCCCCTTTGTTTTCTCCGCTTCCAGCAGACCGATGAGCACGTCGAGGAGATCCTTCCAGGATTTCTTGAACATCCCGCTCTTCACGAGGCCCTTTTTCCCGTTGGCGCCGGTGAATTTCATGATCGCCTGGTCGATGATGCCGCCCTCTCCCTTTTCGAAGTCGGACAGGGGATGGGCGAGATCGAAAGTCTCGGTCTCCCCGGCGTCCAGATGGTCGATCACGGCCACCGGCCCTCCGGAGAGCAGGGAGATCTCCACATTGTCCAGCGGTTCATCTCCGGCTTCCACAACGACCTTGAGGCCGATGGCCTCTTCGGCGCCGTCCCCGATGCCGTCTTCCGGAAGTCCCGGCCCGTTTGAGTACAGGCTGATGCTGGCGCCTCCGCCCAATGCCGGTTCGGCCGATGCGGTCCGGAGCCCGTCGATGGTTACCTCAGCCACCGGGCTGGCGGTCAGGACCATCTGACCGTCGGCGGACATATACTTCGCATACCCGAACCAGGAAACGGACCCCATTTCCACGTCCGTGGCATCCACCTCATGGGTGTACAGGGCTTCCGCGGCGCTTCCGGGTTCCAGTTCGGTCATCAGATCGGACAGCGGGGTTTTCTGCTCCGCGTCTGTCAGCACCACAGTGGATACTTTTGTACTCGACCGATTGATCGCGAGCAGTCTCCATGTAATGGTATCGGCCTCCGTGTAAACGTCTCCCGACTTCGGGATGCTGATCACGTCGCACAGCACTTCCATGGACGCGAAAGCCGTTTCTTCTTCAGGCGTTTCCTCCTCATCCTCTTCCTCCGATTCCGCGGAGAGGGG
>JAFRGU010000062.1 GCA_017433675.1 Clostridia bacterium | reverse complement strand
TGGACCATCCCCACGGAGGAAAACCCACTGAGTCCTCCGGATGAAAAAATCTATCTGCGGGAGCTGGCCAGACTGGATCTGGCGCTGGGGGCCGCCCGGCGGATTGCCCCGGAGAAACCGCTGGCGGTCATGCTGCATTATCCGCCCCTGTACCAAACCCTGCGGCATAGCGGGTTTACCGAGCGAATGGAACAGGCCGGCGTGCAGCTGTGCGTTTACGGCCATCTGCATGGCAGCGGAATTGCCGCGGGGTTCAGCGGAGAGCAGAACGGTATCCGATACGAACTGACATCCTGCGACAGCCAGGATTTCGCGGTCAGAAAGATTAACTTTTTATAACAATTCCAAATTTTCGATTTCCAAAACCGGAGTTCTGAAACGGAGCTCCGGTTTTGTTATACAAAATATGGAAATACCCATTTGGAGACGGTACTATCGGATTGCTAAATATTACTAATTTATTACGTAATAATTACAAAAAATACATAAACAGAACAAAAAACATCCCAGATTTCTGTATTTGGGGCTTGAAACGGAAGCGGAGATGTGCTAAATTTGTGGGGCAAAAGGGAAGTTCATCCCAAAAATGAGCAAAAAAGTGGGGGAAAGGGGGCGGCATTCGTGGAAACATCCAAAGACAGTGCCGAACAGAAACCGACCCCCAAGCAAGCCCGCCCCGTCCGGTTTATCGGGAGCTTCAACCACAGCGTGGATAACAAGGGCCGGCTGGTCATCCCACAGACCTTCCGGGAGAAGCTGGGCGAAACCTTCTGCATCGCGCCAAGCTACGATTTTCAGAGTATCGCCGTTTATCCGACCGAGATGTGGGAGAAGCGAAATGAACAATATGAGCGGCTGGGAAATCTGAACCCGGCCCTGAACAGATATCTGGAGCAGTTTTACGCGCTCAGCTTTGACGAGCAGAGCTGCGATGCCCAGGGGCGAATCCTTCTGCCGGTCAATATCCGGACAAAGATCCTGCAGGACGAACGGGATGTGGAAATCACCGGCGCCAACGACCATGTCCGGATCGTGTCCACCGCAGCCAGCCAGGATGGATGGGGCAGCTTCCGGCAGGAACTGCCGAACCTGCTGGAGCTGATTGCGGCACTGGGACAGGACGGAAACAGATAAAATAATCTGAAAAAACGATGAAAGGAGGAGAGCCGGATGACCATGGCTGCTTCGGGACGCATCCGCAGGAGCGTCCGCTTTGCCCAGCTGGAACAGCAGAGCGGCAACCGCAAGCCGGAAGCGATGCCCAGGAGACAGCGCATCACTGTGGCGGACCATCTGGATTCTCCCTCTTTCCGGAATACGCAGGACTGGACAGGCGGGCTGGGCATCAGCCCCAGCGGCCGGTTCCGGGTGATCGAGGACAGACGGCACAAGGAACGGAGTTTTACAAGGCAGGGAATCCGCAGAGACCGGGCGAGAATCATCCTGATCGCACTGGCGGCGCTGATGGCTGTGATTCTGCTTGTGGAGCTCGCTTCGATCGGAGCCGGACAGCTGCGAATCCAGAAGCTGAACAGCAGGCTGACGGCCATGGAAGAGCGGAATGAGGCCCTGCGGGCTGCGCTGACGCTTTCGGGGGGAGACATCAGCGTCTGCACCGAAGCGGTGAAACTGAATCTTGTCAGTTCCAGCGGGGTCAGGCCCATCTCTCTGACCGCACCGACCGGCGCGAAAATGGTGCTGGTGGAGGCGGACGGGAAAAAGGGAACCGGAGAGATGCGGGCTTCCGCAACGGGAATGCAGGGGGACTGAGAGCTCGGTCTCCCTGTTCGCATTTGCATGAGCGCAGGAAACGGACCGGGGAAACCGGCAGACGGAGACCTGGAAACAAAAAGGGGAAAGAAGAAAAATGAAGCTTCGGGAATTGATTGCAGAGACTCCCTATGTACTGGAAACCCGGGGAGAAATGGAAACGGAAATCGGCGAAATTACCTCCGGCAGCCGGGACCGGACGGATCATGGACTCTTTTTCTGCATCGTCGGCGCACGGTTTGACGCTCATGACTACGCCTGGGAGGCCGTCGAAAACGGGTGCGTCGCGCTGATCGTGGAACGGTTTGTGGAGCTGGACGTTCCGCAGGTGAAGGTCAGCAACGGACGGGCGGCCATGAGCCGGATCGCCATGGCCTTCTACGGCTATCCCGCCCGGCGGATGCGGATGGTGGGCATCACCGGCACAAAGGGAAAAACCACCACAACCTATCTGCTGAAAAGCATGATTGAAAAGGCCGGCATGAAATGCGGACTGATCGGTTCCACTGGATCCATGATCGGGAAGGAGCACCTTGACGGGAAGCTGACCACCCCGGATCCCATCGATCTGCAGAAAATGCTGTACCGGATGGCGGAAGCCGGGGTGCAGGTGGTCTGCATGGAGGTCAGCGCTCACGCCATCGACATGTTCCGGCTGGACGGGATGGAATTTGAGGTCGGGTGCTACACGAACCTGAGCCAGGATCATCTGGACTATTTCTATACCATGGAACGGTATTTCGAGACCAAGAAGCAGTTCTTTACCAGCGGAATGGTCCGAAACGCCGCGGTGAACGCGGATGACGAAAGCTCAGCCAATCTGATCCCAGATCTGAAGATGCCGTTTGTCACCTACGCGATCGCCACCAACGCGGATGTTTTCGCCCGGGATATTGAGATCACGGAGGAGGGCGTCCACTTCAGCATCCAGATGCAGGGAATGAGCGATCTGCGGATCCACATGCGGATGACCGGGATGTTTAACGTTTACAACGCGCTGGCGGCGACCTCCTGCGCCCTGATTCTGGGCATCGAGCCGGAAAAAATCCGGGAGGGGCTGGAGGCTGTGGCCTCCGTACCCGGCCGGATTGAAATGCTTCAGACCGGTACTCCGTATAAGGTTATTCTGGACTATTCCCACGCGCCGGAGGCCCTGAGAAACATTCTGAAGACCGTACGGCAGTTCACGCGGAACCGGGTGATCGCCGTATTCGGCTGCGGCGGAGACCGGGATAAGGGAAAACGGCCCATGATGGGCGAAATCGGCGGGAAGATGGCTGATTACTGCATCCTGACCTCCGACAATCCCAGGACAGAGAATCCCCTGGTCATCCTGGCGGCCATCGAAAAAGGCATCAAGCCGACCGGCGGAAAATACGAAGTGATCGAAAACCGGCGGGAAGCTATCCGCCGGGCGCTGGAAATGGGCGAGGACGGAGACGTCATCGTCCTGGCCGGCAAGGGGCACGAGACCTATCAGGAGATCATGGGCGTCAAACGCCCCTTTGATGAAAAGGTCATCGTCAGCGAGCTGCTGCTGGAGATGCGGAAGAAGGAGGAAAAGGAATGATTCTGCGGATGGCGTTGGCAATGCTGCTCTCGCTGGGGATCTCGCTCGCGGCCGGGCCCGGGCTGATCCGATGGCTGAAGAAGCTGCATTTCGGGACAGTCATCTACGAGCTGGGGCCGGCGCATCAGCAGAAGCAGGGCACTCCGGTCATGGGCGGGCTGATGATCGTCCTGGGGATGATTGTCTGCCTGATCCTGCTGCATCCCTGGCCCTGGCAGGGAGGATGGGACCTGGGGCTGGGCCTGGCGGGCATCAGCCTGCTCAGCATGGCTGTCGGATTCGCGGACGACTGGATCAAGGCGGTCCGGAAACGGCATGAAGGACTGACCCCCCGGCAGAAGATCGCGGGGCAGGTGATTGCGGCTGCTGCGTTCAGCTGCTGGTGCTACTGGAATCCCCGGATCGGCAGCAGCATCCGGATCCCCTTTACCGGAGCGGAGTGGGATCTGGGGATCTGGTACCTGCCCGCCGTGATGCTGCTGATCATTTTCTACGTCAACTCGACGAACCTGCAGGACGGACTGGACGGACTGATGGGAACCATCAGCACGGTGGGCAACGGCGCATGGGCAGCCGTCGCGCTGGAGACGATTTTCCTTCTCGGCGGCGACCGGACGGTTTATGCGCCAGCGGCGATTTTTGCCATCGGACTGGTGGGCGGCTGCGCCGGCTATCTGCGGTTTAACCGGTATCCGGCGAAGGTGTTCATGGGGGATACGGGCAGTATGTTCCTGGGCGGAGCGGGGGTCGGCCTCGCCCTGGTGCTGCGCCAGCCGCTGCTGTTGCTCCTGATCGGATTCTGCCCGGTCATGAGCAGCGTGAGCGTAATTCTGCAGCGATACTACTTCAAGGCGACCCGAAAATTCAGCGCGGATCACCAGGGGCGGCGGATTTTTCTGATGAGCCCCATTCATCACCATTTCGAAAAAAAGGGATACAGCGAGACCCAGATCGTCAGCATGTACGCCGGGATCACAACGATCCTGAGCTGGATCGCGGTTTTGAGCCTGCTGCAGTAAAAATAGAGAAACAAAAAGCCGGAAGCAGAATGCGGAGCCGGCTTTTCGCATGGAATGAAAGAAGGAAAGGCAATGGAATACGAGGGGAAAAGGGTCCTGGTGGTTGGGATGGCGCGCAGCGGCGTGGCGGCGGCCCAGCTGCTCCGGGCGCACGGCGCCCTTGTGACGGTGAATGACAGCAAAACCGAGGAGGCGCTGGGCAACAGCCTGGAAAACCTGCAGGGGCTGGAGCTGGAAAGACGATTTGGCTGTCCGGCGATGGAACTGCTGGAAGGGAAGGACGTGCTGGTCCTCAGCCCCGGGATTCCGGATACAGCACCTTTTGTGGTCCGGGCCCGCGAGATGGGAATCTATGTGATCGGCGAGCTGGAGCTGGCATATCAGCTGAGCCAGGGGACGCTGGTGGCGGTGACCGGAACCAACGGGAAAACGACCACGGTGTCCCTGCTGGGAGAAATATTCCGGAACGCGGGCCGGGTGACCCATGTGGTCGGAAATATTGGATATCCCTATTCGCTGGCGGCGCTGATCAGCAAAAGACAGGATGTGACGGTATGCGAGGTTTCCAGCTTCCAGATGGAAACGGCGGATACCTTTCACCCGCATGTGGCGTTGCTGACCAACATTACCGAGGATCACCTGAACCGGCACGGAACCATGGAAGTTTACACGGAAATGAAAATGCGCATGTTCGCCCGGCAGAAGCCGGAGGACTGGGCCGTGTTCAACGCGGATGATCCGGGCCTGCAGGGACTGAGCAGACAGGTCCGGAGCCGGGTCATGAAATTCAGCCGCAAAAAGGAGGTCCGGGAAGGGGCCTTCGTGCGAGACGGAGAAATTGTACTCCGGATGGACGGGGAGGAGAAGACCATCTGCGCGACGGAGGAAGTCCGGATTCCGGGGCCGCACAACCTGGAGAACGCGCTGGGGGCCGTGTGCTGCGCGGCGGCTGTGGGCGTGCCCGTGCCGGTGATCCGGCACAGCCTGCGCACATTCAAGGGCGTGGAGCACCGGATCGAAAGCGTGCGCGTACTGGACGGCGTGGAGTATTTCAACGACAGCAAGGGAACCAATGTGGATTCCACGCTGAAGGCAGTGGATACTATGGAAAAGCCGACGGTGATTATTCTGGGCGGATATGACAAGCATACCAGCTTTGATCCCCTGAGTCGGCGCATGCAGGAGCGCCGGGAGATGATCCGGCACGCGGTGCTGATCGGTGAAACAGCGCCGCAGATCGAAGACAGCCTCCGGAAAGCGGGATATGACGCCATCACGAAAGCGGACACGCTGCGGGAAGCCGTCAGCATCGCCCGGGAAACCGCGCAGGACGGATGGAACGTGCTGCTGAGTCCGGCCTGCGCCAGCTTTGATATGTTCAAGGACTATGAAGAACGGGGTCGGATTTTCAAGCAGATCGTCAATGAACTGTAAACAGACCGAAGTACAAAAGGAGGGAACGGACCGTGGAGGGAGATCAGCAGCCCTGGCAGAGGACGGGCCAAGCGCCGCCTCCGCCGGATACCGGATCTCAGCCGCCCCTGCGGGAATGGCAGCGGAATACATGGTACGGTCCGGCCCCGATCAATGAAAATCCCTTTGACGAGCCGGAGGACGCACCGGAGCTGCGGGAGATGCGGAGTGAAAGCCTGAACAACCGCAGCGGCGCTTTCTGGGAAACGGAATCAGGGCCGCAGATTACCGGCGGGTACCGGTTCGGGGCGCAGAACGCACCGGAACAGCACAGCGCTCCCCGGCCCGCAGGCGGCAGGGAAAGAGAATCATCCCGAAAACGAAATCCCCTGCTGACCGTGATCTGGAGCGTGACTGCCGCGGCAGCGCTGTGGGCACTGCTGTATTATGTGGTGTTTGCCGTGCGGGATATCCGGATCGTGGGAAACGACCAGATTCCGGCCAGCGAGATCATCCGGCTGAGCGGTGTCCGGGCCGGAATGCCGCTGCTTTCCGTCAGCGGGGAAAATGTGGAACAGCGGCTGAAGCAGAACCCGCTGCTGAAATTCCGGTACCTGGAGAAGGAGATGCCCGGGACGGTTGTCCTGGCGGTGAAGGAACGGGAGGCCTGCTGCTGGATGACCTGGAACGGCATCCTGTATACCATGGACAAGCAGCGGATGGTGCTGTATGAGACGGAGGACCTCTCCGTCCGGCCGGCCACCCTGGTGCGGGTGGACGGCCTCGAAATCCGGTCCACCGCGATGGTGGGGCAGACGCTGCTGCTGGAAAGGCCGGAACAGCAGGAAATATTCAGCAACCTGTTTCTGGAAATGAAGGTGCTGGGATGCACGGAACTGATTGAGGAGGCGGATCTGAGCAATATCTCCTCCCTGCTGCTGACGACGCGGGACGGATTTACCATCTCCCTGGGAGACGCGTCCAATATTCACGCGAAGCTCCGAGCCATGCTGATTACCCGGAATGAGTTGATTGAGCGGGGATACCGGGGAGGCGTCATCAACGTCATTTTGCCGGAAAGCCCGGTTTTCTCCCCGGCTTCAGTCTGATTTCAGACAATAAAGCGAAGAAATGTTAAAAAAACGCAAAAAAAATGTAATAAACATAGGGGAAATACTTGCATTATCCGGCGGATAGCGCTATAATGACCAAGGTAACGCATATATTTGAAGGGATCCGGCCGGCGGGCCGGAGCGCAGGGGGTAAGAAAAGCCTATGAAAACGACCGTTGCCACTATCGACTTCGGGACGAGCAAGATCGTCACCCTGGTCGCCGAAAACAGCGGTAGTCAGCGCTGTGACATTGTGGCGGCAGGAATCGCCAAATACGATGGCTATCTGGACGAGGGCTGGAATAACCCGCAGGATCTGGATACAGCGATCCGGCAGTCTCTGGCGGATGCAGAGGAGCAGAGCGGCGTCAAGATCCGGGAAATCAACGTGGGCGTCCCGGGCGCTTTCACCCGGGTTTACGCAACCAAGGTCACCGTGCCGCTGAAGGGCACCGATCCCCGGGTTTCCTCCCAGGACGTCAAGACGGCTTTCAACAAGGCGGCGGAGAGCCTCGAGGAGATTCCCGGCGTGGTGATCCACTCCAGCCCGGCCTGGTTCATGGTGGATTCCAGCAAGAAGACGCTGGAGCCCGTCGGCATGAAGGGGCGGGAAATGACCGCGTATATCAGCTTTGTGGTGGGGAACCGATACTTCATCGATGATGTGAATACCCGTATGGCCGAGCTGGGCGTACAGGTGGCCGGATTCTTCTCCACAACGGCCGGCGAAGGTATGCTTTATCTCGACGAGCAGGCCCGGGACCATACCAGCGTGCTGATCGACATGGGATATCTGAATACCGAGATCATCGGGATGGAAGGCGACGCGGTGGTCTACCACAAGATCATCAACGCCGGAGGCGGCGATATTGCCGTGGCGCTGGCCGACGGTCTGGATATCAGCCTCACCGCGGCGGAGGATATCAAACGGAAGTTCGTATACGGCATTGAGAGCGGCGATGAGAAATTCGAGGTGCCCGGAACGGAAGGGGAAAAAGCCGCCGCCTTTACCCGGGAGCAGGTTCGCCCGATCATCACCAAGGCGGTGGATGACATCGCCGCGGAGATCAAGGACGCGATATTCAACGATTTCGGCGGCCTGGGCAACTGGAGCAGCATTTACATGACCGGCGGCGGCCTGAGCTTTAACCGCGGCGGGAAGGAATACCTGAGCGGCAAGCTGGGTTTTGCGGTCCAGGAAACCCCGCGGCGCACCACCAAGCTGAACAGCCACTGCTTCTCCAGCGCGTTGGGGCTGATGGACCTGATTATCGACACGATCGAACAGCAGCGGGCGCCGGCTTCCGGCGGAAAGCTTCTCGGATTCTTCAGAAGCCTCCTGGGCGGCTGAGACGGGACGGAGAGACCAAAAACGGAGGGAAAGACGATGATCGAATTCCAGAATGAAGAACAGGACAGCTTCGCTTCCATTAAGGTGGTCGGATGCGGCGGCGGCGGAAACAACGCCGTGAACCGCATGGTGGATGCCGGACTGCGGGGCGTTGAGTTTATCTCCGTCAATACGGACCGGCAGGCGCTGAACCTGTCCAACGCGCAGGTCAAGATCCAGATCGGTGAAAAGCTGACCAAGGGACTGGGCGCCGGCGCGGTACCCGAGGTGGGACGCCGGGCCGCAGAGGAAAGCCGGGAGGAAATTGCCCAGAGCCTGAAAGGCGCCGACCTGGTTTTCATTACCGCCGGCATGGGCGGCGGCACCGGCACCGGCGCGGCTCCGATCGTGGCGGAAATTGCCCGGGATCTGGGCTGCCTGACGATTGCGGTGGTTACGAAGCCCTTCAATTTCGAGGGCAAGCAGCGGATGAAGAACGCTGAAAACGGCATCAGCGAACTGAAGCAGCATGTGGACACCCTGGTGGTGATCCCCAATGACCGCCTGCTGCAGGTGGTCAACAAGGGAACCACCATGCTGGAGGCTTTCCGGATCGCGGATGACGTGCTGCGGCAGGGCATCCAGGGAATCAGCGACCTGATTGCTGTACCGGCGATGATCAACCTGGACTTCGCGGACGTGAAGACCGTGATGGAATCCGGCGGCATGGCGCATATGGGCATCGGCACGGGCAGCGGCGAAAACAAGCTGGTGGAGGCGGCGAAGAACGCGATCTCCTCTCCGCTGCTGGAAACCAACATCGACGGCGCACGGGCGGTGCTGATCAACATTACCGGCGGCGCGGATATCTCCATTGTGGACATCAATGAAGCGGCCAACCTGGTCATGGAAGCCGCGGATCCCGACGCGAACATCATCTTCGGCGCGGGCATTGACGAGAGCATGGGGGATGAAGTGCGGATCACAGTCATCGCCACCGGCTTTGAGAAGACGCCTTTCCCGGCCCGGGAACCCGCCAAGAAGCCCCGGGAGATTGAGCATGACCGGCTTTTCGGAAGCTTCGGCACTTCCAGCTTCAGCCGGAAGGAAAATGACCAGCCGGCCGCATCCCTTTTCTCCGGAAGCACGGGGAACTCTCCCTTCAGCGCGACCGGCGAGACGCCGACCTTCATGGGAACCAGCCGCCCGAGCATGGGCGTGCCCGGCAACATGGGCGCGGGATCCTTCCAGACCGGCTTCAGCTACCAGCAGGCGCAGCCCGCCATGAACCAGCAGACCCGGCCCTTCCAGACGCAGCCGGCGCAGGACGCCGTGCCCTACGGACAGGGGCAGGTTTTCCAGAATACGGGCGCCCAGCAGCCCTATCAGCCTGCTTTCAACAACAACGGCCAGGTTACGGGCGGCTTTACCCCGATTCCCCAGACCCAGGCGATGACGACGGACAGCCATGGCGTCCCCGGGTTCCTGCACCGGAAGAAATAAAAAACAGACGACCTGCATATACCGCGGCGCTCTTCAGGGTGCCGCTTTTTGAATGCGGAGAACCCGGGTCAGCGCCGCAGCCGGGAGATGAATCCGGATCCGGAGAGAGAACGGCGCTGAATCCATGAATACAATGCGAAGGTATGGCCGGTATGATTGATCCGGTTGCAGTTTTTTCTGCTTCCGGGTATAATATCAGGAACAGCAGACAGAGGAGGAAAAGCTGATGCGGAGAGCAACGGCGTGGCTGGCGGCAGTACTGATGCTGCTGATGCCCCTGACCGCGGTGGCGGAGGAGGGGCAGCGGGCCCCGGACTATCTGATGGAAGGCTATGATGAAGCAACCCACGACTGGGAAACCAACCGGTTTTTTCAGCGCATGCAGGAAAGAACGGATATTGCCTTTGAATTCCGGGAATATACGGATGCGGAAGCATGGGCCGGGCGAAAGAAGGCCATCGCTTCGGGAGAGGACCTGCCGGATGTGCTGTTCAAGGCGCAGCTGACTGCCGCCGAAACCCGGGATATGGTAGCCGCCGGTATCCTGATGGACCTGAAACCATACCTTGCCGAGTATGCGCCGGATTTGTGGCAGCTGCTGCAGGCGCATCCTGACTACCTGGAAGCGATCACGCTGCCGGACGGTTCCATTCCGGTGCTTCCGTCTATCAGCGAGCTGCCGAACAATGACCTGATGTGGATCAATACCGCCTGGCTGAAGAATCTGCACCTGGAAATGCCATCAACTGCGGACGAGCTGACGGAGGTGCTCCGGGCATTCAGAAACGGAGACCCCAACCGGAACGGCAAGGCGGATGAGGTGCCCCTGACTTTTATCGGCATGTGGGAGCTCCGTTTCCTGGGCCATGCATTCGGGCTGTATGACAATGACTACTATCTTCACGCGGAGGACGGGGTGGTATCTTCCGGGCTGAGGACCGACGAAAACCGGCAGTTCCTGACATGGCTTCACCAGCTGTGGGAGGAAAAGCTGCTGGACCGCCAGGGCTTCAGCACGATGGATACCCTGCGCCAGATCACGGATGCCAACGCAGCCATTCCCTATGGACTGATCCTGTCCAATTCGCCCGTGACGGTGGTTCCGTCAGGCGCCATGAGCCAGTATGGCGTGCTGGCCCCCCTAAAGTGGGACGGGAAGCAGATTTACCGGGATCTGCTGGGTCCGGTGACGCGGGGCACCTTCGCCCTGACCAAAAACTGCCAGAAGCCGGAGAGACTGATCGCATGGGTGAATTTCCTGTATACCCATGAGGGAAGCCTTCTGGCGCAGGTGGGCCAGGAGGGGGACGAATACTTTCTGAATGAAGACGGAACCTGGGACTGGATGGCGGATCTGGAAACCGTGGCCAATGACGTGCTGCCAAACAGCACCCTGGCGGACGGCGGGGTGGCCCCGGGCGTGATCGAGCTGGCCTTCCAGCAGAAATACACAGATACC
>JAFRGU010000061.1 GCA_017433675.1 Clostridia bacterium | reverse complement strand
TTTGAATTCACCCCTGCAGTGAAACTCACGTTCGTCCATGGGGATGCCTGCCTTATCCGCCTCGGCCTTAACCTTCCTGTAGGTGGAATTCAGCATGGCGGCCGAGCCGAAATTGACAATCTTTCCGACTTTGCTTTTATCCAGGGACTGGACAAAAGTCCGTACCTCCGGATCGATGCTGAAAGCATAATAGGAATTACCGAGGAAAAGAATGTCCACGGGTTCATCCACAGGGCAGCTGATGGGCAGAGCTTCTGTATGGACCGCTTTCGCCACTGCTTCCGCAAGGCGCCTGGTGTTTCCGGTCTTTGTATAATACCTGACGGCGACCTTCATCTGGGTTTCCTCCCCTTATTCGTTGCGGTTTTTTCGTTCTTACAGCGCTGCTTCGACCGCAGCCCGGACTTCCTTCATATCCATGGTTGGCTCAAAGCGGGCTGCAACTTTGCCTTCGCGATCGATCAGGAATTTGGTGAAGTTCCACCCGATGTACGTCTTGTCGCCGTATTTCTTATTGTTCATCTCAGCAAACTTGTTCAGCGCGGCATTCTTCAGCCTCTTGCCGAACCCTGTAAACGGCTTCTCGGAAGCAAGAAACGCGAACAGCGGATCGGCAGATTCGCCATTAACGTCGATCTTGGCAAACTGCGGGAACTCCGTGCCGAATTTCAGAGTGCAGAACTCATGAATCTCATCATCGCTGCCGGGCGCCTGACCCGCAAACTGGTTGCAGGGGAAATCCAGGATCTCAAAGCCGCGGCCCCGCAGGTCCCTGTACATTTCCTCCAGGGGTTCATAATGCGGGGTAAAACCGCATCCGGTTGCCGTGTTGACAATCAGCAGAACCTTGCCCTGATACGCGGACAGGCTCACTTCATTGCCCTGTCTGTCTTTTACCGTAAAATCATAAACCGTTTTCATTTCGATTCTCCTTCCGTTTTGCTCCTGTCGTTTTTCTTCTGGTTCTCCAGCAGTTCATAAAGCAGCGTGTAAAGCGTCTGTGCCTTTTCAGGCGTCAGATCGATGCAGCCGGCCACCTGCCCGGGAATATCCTTCGCGCTTTCCTGCAGAGCCTTTCCGGCCTCCGTCAGCCTGATCTCAACAATGCGGTCATCCTTGCGGCACCGGCGTCGTTCCACATACCCAGCCTGTTCCATCTTTTTCAGCAGCGGAGAAAGCGTGCCATTGTCCAGCATCAGCCTTTCTCCAATCTCTGAAACAGATATGCCATCCTTTTCCCACAGGACCAGAAAGACGATGTACTGCGTATAGGTCAGTCCCAGCGGTTTCAGCCAGGGGGTATAAAGGCTGGTCACATTCCGGGCTGCGGCATAGAGCGGAAAGCACAGCTGATTGGCCAGCTTCATCGCCTCATGATAATCGTAGTCCATAACTCCTCCTTCCGGAACGCTTGATACAAATATATTTTATCAAACATAAAAGAATCTGTCAAGCCATCTTCGCAAAAAAAGATTTTCGTCGGAAAGCCGGGGAATATGAAAATCATCAGCCTTTCATTTTTACCGGAGTTGAGGTATACTTTACGGACGGCATCGCGGAAGCGGGAACAGTTCGGAACGGAGCGCAATATGAACCTGAAAGATACTTTTTTTATCACGGGAACAGCCTATGCCGGGAAATCGACCATGGTCAGGCTGCTAGCGGAAAGGCACCGGGGGATCGCCTGTGAAGAGAATTATCATGAAGCGCTGATGGATGAAAAGCTGGACAGCCGGGAGTTCCCATGCCTGTGTTATTCCAGAGATCTTCAGGACTGGCATGACTTTATCCGCCGTACGCCGGATGAATACGAAGCATGGGTGGATGGCGCAGCCGCCGAATGTGAAAAGCTGGAACTCCGGATTCTGGAAGAGATCAGCAGCCAGGGAAAGCCGGTATTTGTTGACACAAATATCTCCCTGGAAACACTCGAGCGCATATCGGATCCGGCGCATGTGCTGATCATGCTGGCTGATCCGGAAATATCCGTCCGGCGCTTCTTTGAGCGTCCGGATAAGGAGAAGCAGTTTCTGTACCGGCTGATGCTGGAGGAGCCCGATCCCGAACAGACGCTGGCCAACTTCAGGGAATGTCTGAAGCGGATTAATTCACCAGCGCGGTATAATCGTTTTCTGCACGCCGGTTTCCCGGTTATTCTCCGGGATGAAAGCAGAAGCATTGAGCAGACCCTTGCGATGGTGGAAGAAGTATTCTCATTGACCTCCGGCAGGATTCCACTGTAAAGGACCGGATCAAACAGGCTTCGGAAACCGGCCGGATGCCAGGCTGCCCGGATGAGGAGGAATTGCAATGGACGAAAAAAAGATCTTTGACCGGCTTTCCCGGGTCGGAATCTTCGGGAATGTGCTGCTAGCCGCATTTAAACTCTTTGCCGGAATTTTGGGCAAATCCGGCGCGATGGTTTCAGATGCCGTGCATTCCCTCTCAGATGTGTTTGCAACGGTTATCGCATGGATCGGCGTGCGTCTTTCCCGGCGGAAGGAGGACACGGAGCATCCCTACGGTCATGAACGGCTGGAGTGCGTCGCCTCGCTGGCGCTCGGGCTGATTCTCGCCGGAACGGGCATTGGAATCGGCTGGAGCGGAATCCGGAAGCTTCTGTGGGACCGTGGCAGTATCGAAATTCCCACAATGCTGCCGCTGATTGCTGCAGTGATCTCCATTGCCGTCAAGGAAGGCATGTACCAGTACACGATGCACTATGCCCGGATGCTTGATTCAGCCGCTTTCAAGGCGGATGCCTGGCATCATCGTTCGGACGCGATCTCGTCCGTCGGATCGTTTATCGGCATCGGGATGGCCAAGCTGGGGGTCCCGGTCATGGATCCCGTCGCAAGCCTGATCATCTGCGCGCTGATCCTCAAAGTCGCTTTTGAAATCTCCCGTGATGCTGTCAGCAAAATGCTTGATACAGCCTGCGACAACCAGTTTGAGCAGAGTCTGCGCACCTTTGTCGGCGCACAGGACGGCGTTGAACGGATCGACCTGCTGCATACACGGCAGTTTGGAAATAAAATCTATGTGGATCTGGAAATCGCGGTGGAATCGGATATTTCGCTGATCGATGCCCACAGGATTGCCGAACGGGTCCACAGCGCCGTTGAACGGGAATTCCCCAATGTGAAGCACGTCATGATCCATGTCAACCCGAAGGAGGATCTGAATCCCGCCGTCTGAACAGCAGCGGAATATTGAACAAAAACCTGCTGAAAGCGCTGAAAATCAGCGTGGTCTTTCATCCTTCCGTGGAATTCATTTCTTCCCTGGGAACGATCCTGGTTGTGGGTTTCGGCGGATACCTGGCCTACAGGGACGGGCTGAGCGTGGAAGACATCGTCGCCTTCCTGCTGTATCTGGGACTGTTCTACAGGCCCGTCACCGGTCTGGCCAACCTGCTGGAACATGCAGCAGTCAATGGCCGGCGCTGAGCGCGTACTGGATGTGCTGGATGCACCGACCGAGATCCGGAACAGCCGGGATGCTGAAACCCTTCAGAATATTCAGGGAGAGGTTGCCTTCGATCATGTGAGCTTTTCCTATGGAGAAAGCGTTCCGGTGCTGAAGGATGTCTCCTTTATATGCAAACCCGGAGAAATGCTGGCGCTGGTCGGCCCGACCGGGGTGGGCAAAACCACCCTCACCCAGCTGATCTCCCGCTTCTATGAACCCACCTCCGGACGGATTCTGCTGGACGGGCATGATATCAGGGATGTGACGGTCGAAAGCCTGCGCCGGTGCATTTCTCCGGTGCTGCAGGACACGTTCCTCTTCAATGGAACCATTGCGGAAAATATCGGCTACGCGGTACCGGACGCCTCCATGGAAGAGATCGAGGCGGCCGCAAAGGCGGCAAACATCCATGAGGATATTCAGATGATGCCGGACGGTTATCAGACCCAGGTTGGAGAACGCGGGCTGCGCCTTTCCGGCGGACAGACGCAGCGGATCGCCATTGCCCGCGCAATTCTGCGCAAATCGCCCGTAATCATTCTGGATGAAGCAACTGCCTCCGTGGATGTGGAAACGGAGCAGCAGATCCAAAAAGCCATTGCGAGCGTAACCGGAAGCCGCACCATCATCGCGATCGCCCACCGCCTGTCCACCATCCGGAACGCGGACCAGATTCTGGTCATTGAAAACGGCAGCATTACCGAACACGGTACGCACGAAGAGCTGATCGCTCTGGGCGGAAGCTATGCCCGGATGAACCGTATTCAGAATAACACGGATCAGGACACAGGAAAGCCGGTGTGAAACCGAATTCCGCTTACTCGGTAAACAGGGGGGTGGAATAGTACCGGTCCCCGCTGTCCGGCAGCAGTGCGACAATGACCTTGCCCTTGTTTTCCGGCCGTCTGGCCAGTTCAATGGCTCCAAACAGCGCGGCGCCGGAAGAAATCCCGACGGAAATTCCTTCTTTTCTGGCCAGCAGTCTGGCAGCAGCGAATGCGTCTGCGGCCGGCGCCTGGAAAACTTCATCATAGACACCTGTATTCAGCACATCCGGCACAAATCCCGCGCCGATTCCCTGGATCTTATGGGCGCCGGCTTTTCCCTCCGAAAGCACCGGAGAATCCTTCGGCTCCAGGGCGACCACCCTGATATTGGGGTTCTGTTCCTTCAGATATTCCCCGGTCCCGGTGACCGTTCCGCCGGTTCCGACGCCGGCAATAAAGATATCCACCCTGCCGTCAGTATCTCTCCAGATTTCCGGTCCGGTTGTCGCCTTGTGAATGGCGGGATTCGCCGGATTCACAAACTGGCCCGGAATAAAGCTGTCCGGAATTTCCCTGGCCAGCTCCTCCGCTTTCGCGATGGCGCCTTTCATGCCCTTGGCCCCTTCAGTCAGCACCAGTTCTGCGCCGTAAGCCTTCAGAATGTTCCTGCGTTCCACGCTCATGGTCTCCGGCATGGTCAGGATAATCCGGTATCCCTTTGCGGCAGCGATCGACGCCAGTCCGATTCCGGTGTTGCCGCTGGTCGGCTCAATAATGACGGAACCTTCCTTCAGCAGTCCCTTTGCTTCCGCGTCTTCGATCATTGCTTTTGCGATCCGGTCCTTAACGCTTCCCGCCGGATTGAAATATTCCAGCTTAACCAGGATCGTCGCTTCCAGGCCCAGCTCTTTTTCAATGTTCGCCACCTCCACCAGGGGCGTGTTTCCAATCAGTCCCAGTGTTCCGCGATAAATATTCGACATCTTTTCTTCCTCCAGTACATTTCATATTTATTCCGGTTTTTTCTTTTTGTCAGGCAGATTGCTCTGCGGCCGCAAATCCTTTCTCCAGGTCCGCGATGATATCGTCGATATGCTCAGTTCCGATGGACAGGCGGATTGTATTCGGCCGGATCCCCTGATCCAGCAGTTCCTCTTCGGAAAGCTGGGAATGCGTGGTGGATGCCGGATGGATGACCAGGCTCTTCACATCCGCCACGTTGGCCAGCAGGGAAAAGATTTCCAGGTGGTCGATGAACGCCCAGGCTTCCCGCTGTCCGCCTTTGATTTCAAAGGTGAAAATGGATGCGCCGCCATTCGGGAAGTAACGCTGATACAGCGCGTGATCCGGATGCTCCGGCAGGGACGGATGGTTGACCTTCTCCACCAGCGGATGGCGGCTCAGATATTCCACGACCTTCTTCGTGTTCTCCGCATGCCGGTCCAGCCGGAGGGACAGTGTCTCCACCCCCTGCAGCAGCAGGAATGCGTTGAAGGGGGAAATGGCTGCGCCGGTATCACGAAGCAGAATCGCCCGGATATAGGTCACAAATGCCGCCGGCCCCACTGCATCGAAGAAGGAAATGCCGTGATAGCTCGGATTCGGTTCCGCCAGATTCGGATACTTCCCGCCGGCTTCCCAGTTGAATTTTCCGGATTCCACAATGACGCCGCCCAGAGTGGTTCCATGTCCGCCGAGGAACTTCGTGGCGGAGTGAACCACAATATCCGCGCCGTGTTCGATCGGACGGATCCAGTAGGGCGTACCGAATGTGTTGTCAATCACAAGCGGAAGTCCGTGCCGGTGGGCGATCTCCGCGATCGCGTCAATATCCGGAATATCGCTGTTCGGATTTCCCAGCGTCTCCAGATAGATCGCCCGGGTATTTCCCCGGATGGCATGTTCCACTTCCTGCAGGTCATGGGCGTTCACAAAGCTGGTTTCGATGCCGTACTGCGGCAGCGTGTGCTCCAGCAGGTTGAAGCTTCCTCCATAGATGGTTTTCTGGGCAACGATGTGACCGCCGTTGGCCGCAAGCGCCTGTACTGTATAGCTGATCGCGGCTGCTCCCGAAGCCACGGCCAGCGCCGCACTGCCGCCCTCCAGGGCCGCGATGCGTTTTTCCAGCACTTCCTGGGTGGAATTGGTAAGCCTCCCGTAAATGTTTCCGGCGTCTGCCAGGCCGAAGCGATCCGCAGCATGCTGGCTGTTGCGAAAAACATAGGAGGTGGTCTGATAAATCGGTACAGCGCGGGCGTCGGTCGCCGGATCCGGCTGTTCCTGTCCGACGTGGAGCTGAAGTGTTTCAAACTGATACTTACTCATTTTCCTTTCTCCTTTTCATCATTTTTATTCCGGTTTTCCAAATAAAAAACCGGAAGCTTTCCTGAAAAGCTCCCGGGCAAATGACTTCAGGATGATCGGTCAGCAACATCGGATCATCCGGAGACGCGCGGAAATACGGCCGAACGTCCCCGTCACGGTACATGCCCGGGAGAAGAGCATTCGACAACACATCATCTTATCGCTGTGATCCATGTTCGTGAACATCCGCTGCGCCTCCTTTCCTGATCGGTTGGTTGGATCATATCACCATTTGACTACTATGTCAATAGGTATATTGTATTATGATTGTTTTTCCCGGCTGCGCCAGTCATCCAGCGCCGCCTGAATCGCCTCTTCTGCCAGCACGGAGCAGTGCATCTTGTAGGCAGGAAGGCCGTCCAGTGCTTCCGCCACTGCTTTATTTGTCAGCTTCATCGCTTCGGAGACCGGCTTTCCCTTGATCAGCTCCGTAGCCATGGAGCTGGAGGCGATGGCGCTGCCGCAGCCGAAGGTTTCAAACTTTACATCCTGAATAATATCGTCCTCAATCTTCATATACATCTTCATGATGTCGCCGCATTTGGCGTTTCCGACCTCTCCGATCCCGTTGGCGTCCTCAATGATGCCGACATTTCTTGGATTCCGGAAATGGTCCATCACTTTTTCACTGTACAAAGCCATCCTGATTTCCCCCTTTACAGAATATGCGGTTTCTTTCCGCTTTCCAGTTCCCGCCAGATCGGTGAGAAGCTTCTCAGGTATTCCACCACTTCCTTCACAGACCGGATGGTATAGTTGATCTCGTCATCCGTCAGTTCCGCTTCAATGCTCAGGCGGAGAGAGCCGTGGGCCACGTCATGCACTCTTCCGATGGCAAGCAGGACATGGCTTGGATCCAGAGAGCCGGATGTGCACGCGCTTCCCGAGGAAGCCTGAATACCTTTATCATCCAGAAGCAGCAGCAGAGATTCTCCTTCGATTCCCTCGAAGCAGAAATTGATATTTCCGGGCAGCCGATTTGCTGCATCTCCGTTCAGAGCGGAATGCGGGATCTGCTCAAGTCCCTGAATCAGCCGGTCTCTTTTGTCCCGCAGCACAGCGGCGCGCTGTTCCATTTGCCCCGCCGCTTCTTTCAGTGCGGTGGCCATCGCTGCGATCCCGGGTACGTTCTCCGTCCCGGCCCGTTTCCCGTTCTCCTGCGCTCCGCCTTCGATCAGATTGGTCAGGCGCACGCCTTTCCGGGCGTAGAGGAACCCGACCCCCTTCGGTCCGTGAAACTTATGGGCGGATGCGGCAAGAAAATCCACCTGATCCGCTTTCACGTCGATCGGAATATGTCCGACCGCCTGGACCGCGTCAGTATGGAAAAGAACGCCGTGTTTCCGGCAGATGGCGCCGATCTCCCGGATCGGCTGGATGGTTCCGATCTCATTGTTGGCATACATGACGCTGACCAGGCAAGTATCATCCCGGATAGCAGCTTCGACTTCGTCCGGATGGACGATTCCGTTCTCATGCACATCCAGCAGGGTAATTGTGAAGCCTTCCTTTTTCAGCTTCTCCAGGGTATGCAGCACCGCGTGATGTTCAAAAGCGGAGGAGACGATATGCATCTTCCCGTTTTTCCGACCCGTCGCGGCGGCTGAGAGAATGGCCTGATTATCCGCTTCACTCCCGCCGGAGGTAAACAGAATTTCATTCGGCTCCGCTCCGATCACTCCGGCGATAATCTTCCTGGATTCCTCCAGCGTTTCCCGGGCTCTCTGTCCCAGACTGTACAGACTGGATGGGTTGCCATAGCAATCCCGTGCCACGGAAATCATGGTCTGAACAGCCGCCTCGCTCATTTTCGTTGTTGCAGCATTGTCTGCGTAAATCAAGTGTTTCACTCCTTCCGGCCTGATCCGGAATGATTATATTCCCATTCACCTACTGTGTCAATAGGTAATTATTTTGCTTCCACATCGATCACTCACCGTTTCTTGTCCGTTTTCTTCATCGCAAGCAGGATAAATACAGGAAAAAAACAATTGCCCCGTTGACAGTCTGGCAGTCTCATGTTAGAATTCGCTCAATTTCATA
>JAFRGU010000060.1 GCA_017433675.1 Clostridia bacterium | reverse complement strand
GTTTGCGGCATCCGATGCTGCTCCGAAAGGCTGAATGTGATGAAACTGCTGACCTGCGTCATTCCCTGTTATAACTCCGCCGCCTATGTTGAGCAGGCGGTTTCTTCCCTGCTGCCCGGCGGGGAGGAAATGGACATCCTGATCGTGGATGACGGCTCCACCGATGAGACGGGCGCGATTGCGGACCGGCTCGCCGCCCGTTATCCCGGTTTGGTTCGGGTTCATCATCAGCCCAACGGCGGCCATGGTTCCGCCCTGAATTTCGGCATTCGCGATGCGCTCGGCATGTTTTTTAAAGTCCTGGATTCGGATGACATGCTGGATCCGGCTTATCTGCCGGGCCTGCTGGATCTCCTGCGCGGCCTTGCGGAAAAAGACACGCCCGATCTTGTCATCCATGATTATGTCTATTCGTCCGATGGGTTCAAATCGGATTTTCGCATTTCCTACCGCGGCGTGATTCCGGCCGGCCGGGTCATCTCCTGGGATCAGACGCACCGGTTTCATATCTGGAACCAGTTTATGATCCACTGCCTGATCTATCGGACACAGCTCCTGCGGGAGAAGGACTACACGCTCCCGGAGCATACGTTCTATGAGGATAACCTCTATATCTTTCAGCCCCTGGCCTGGACAAAAAAGATTCTGTACCACCCCGTCCCCCTGCACAAGTATTCCGTGGGCCGGCCGGATCAGTCCATCTTCGAGGCAAACATGCTCCGCCATATCGACCAGAGTACTTCGGTCATTACAGCCATGGCCACCACCTACCGCCTGTCGGATCTGGAGCTCCTGCCCCGTCATCTGCGGCAGTATATGATTAATAACGTCTGCGGTCAGCTGAGCTCCGCCTCTGTGCTGCATTATCTCGCCGATCCCGCGGAGGGGCTGCCCATGAACCGGCAGATGTGGCGGACGATCCGGGATTTTGATCCTGCGCTTTACAGGCGATACCGCCGGAATCCCCTGGGCTGGGTTTCCTGTCTGCCAGGCCGCCTCGGCCGCCAGAGCCTGGTCTTCTTTTACCGGGTCGGCCGGAAAATGATCCATATGGCCTGATTCTTCTCCCGCCGGGAAACGGTTTCCCGGCGTATTCCGTAATCATCATGAAAAATGAAAGCAACCGACTGATTATGAAGAAACCGGACAGGCACACCCGTTCCATGATTCTCAACGCGCTGGTTATCCTTGCCACCGTGCTTGTTTTGGTGTTTCTCGCTTTCGGCTCCTCCGATGCCGGCCGGGTCTGGTCCGCCATGCTGGAGGCGGATGGGCGCTGGCTCCTGCTGGGCCTGGCCGTATGGTTTGCCAATATGGCAGTGGAAGCGGTCGCTATTCAGTGCTTCTTCCGTTGGCAGCGGATGCGAATCCGCTTTTTTTCAACCCTGCATATCACGCTCCTGGGGATGTTTTATTCCTCCGTCACCCCGGCTGCGACCGGGGGGCAGCCCATGCAGGTCGTGGCTTTCCGGAAGCGGGAGATCCCCGTCGGCGTTTCCTCTTCAGCCCTGGCGACAAAGCTTTTCTGCTCTCAGTTTGCCCTGCTGGCGGGCGGTGTTTTTCTCTGGCTCACCCATCAGGAAGCCGTTCTGCGCTGCGTGGGGGATGCCCGCTGGGTGGTCTTCGTGGGTTTTGCCGTCAATGCGGTGGTCGTTCTTGTTGTCCTGCTTCTGACGGTGAAACCGGGGATCGTTCAGTCCCTTCTCCGTTTTCTTCTGAAGGCGGGGGTGAAGCTCCGCCTTGTCCGGAACCCGGAACATCTGGCTTCCCGGGCGGATGCAGCCGTGGCGGATTTCAGCGCCAGCGTCGATATGCTGCTTCACCATCCGCTCCGGATCCTGTTCATGGTTCTTCTTTCCCTGCTGCAGTATGCCCTGCTCTGCAGCGCTTCCTACTGTGTTTACCGTTCCCTGCATCTCGTGGGCGAGTCGTCCTCCCTTCTGATGACCCTCCAGTGGCTCCTCTTCATCGGCGCGTCCTTCACGCCCCTGCCGGGTGCCTCCGGCGCCCAGGAAGGCGGATTTTATCTCTTCTATCAGTCAATCTTCCCTCCGGCGCTCCAGATGCCGGCCCTGCTCCTCTGGCGGGCAATTACCTTTTATGCCGCCCTCCTTATCGGCTTCGGCGCTGTGGTCTGGGAATCCCTCCGTTCCATCCGGCGCTCCCGGTGTTCTGAAAAAAATGTCGCTTGAATATTCGATATTGTCCCCCGTTCGCTTTTATGGTATCATCCCGGTTGACGGCTGCGCGGCAGCCGGGACCCCGCTCCGGCTCTTCGGATCCGGACGGATGTCCCCGGTTTGCGCGGAAAAATCTGAGGAAAAAGAATTATCTGGATTTGAAAGAAAGGATGGTTCCCGCGATGAAAAAAATCTCTCTGAACGGAACATGGACGATGCGCTGTACGGAGGAGAGCGGATGGCATGAGGCGCAGGTTCCGGGCTCGGTGTACACGGATCTCCTGCGGAATGGGCTGATTGAGGATCCCTTCTGGCGGGAAAACGAGCTGAAAACCTTCCCGCTGATGGAGAAGGATTACGAATACCGGAGAACCTTCATCGTGGAAGCGGATCTGCTTTCTGCGGATGCGGCGCTGCTGCGCTGCGAAGGGCTGGATACCCTCTGCCATGTGTATATCAACGGGCAGAAGGCCGGAGACGCGGATAATATGCACCGCACCTGGGAATGGGATGTCCTGCCCCTGCTGAAGGAAGGCGAAAATGAAATTCGCGTGGACTTCGATTCCCCCCTGCGCTATATCGCCGCGGAAAACGAAAAGCGCCCCTGCTGGCAGAGTACGGACGGTACTCCCGGCTTCCCTCATCTGCGCAAGGTGCACTGCCAGTTCGGATGGGACTGGGGTCCCCGCCTGCCCGATGCGGGGATCTGGCGGGATATTGGGCTGCAGTTTGTTTCCGGCGGGCGTCTGCCCAATGTGCTCGTTCTGCAGGAGCACGCGGATGGGAAAGTCCGCCTGGCAGTCACGCCCGAGCCGGAGCTGAAGGGGGATGTCCGTTCCCTGGAAACCCGGATTCAGGTCATTTCACCCCGGGGCGAAGTATTCGAAGCTGATCCGGCCGGGGTCGTTCTGATTGACCATCCTCAGCTCTGGTGGCCTGCGGGATACGGGGATCAGCCGCTGTATACCGTCTCTGTCTCCCTTTGGGTCAACGGCCGGGAGGAAGACCGCTGGGAGCGCCGGATCGGCCTGCGGACAATGACCGTTTCCCGGGAAAAGCGGGAGGACGGGGAAGAGTTCTGC